>CADAWW010000045.1 GCA_902791675.1 uncultured Bacteroidales bacterium | reverse complement strand
TTGGCTGATAACATATAGGCATAGAAGATGCCGCCTGTCTTGGTGCCTGTGGGTGAGGTGAGGTGTATGCGTACGGTTTCCTTGCCGCTGGTTCCTTCTTCGGGGATGGGGTAGCAACGCATCATAAACCTGCCTGGGTCGTTGTGTAAGAGACTTTCCTGTGCAACCAGCACATCGTCGCACATGATGTTGAAGTTGCGTGCGTCGCTCTCGTCTCCCCAATAAAGGAGCATCAGATAGTTTCGGTTGGTCTTGTTGACCTTCATAGTCCAACTCTGACCTGTTTCGCCAGATCCGTCCAACCATGTTCTGGCGCGGAAGGTGCCGCTTCCGCCATTACTGCTGTATTGATGGCTGGTACGTGAAGCGGGACGGGTCGTCCACATGTTATCTAAGGCAACGGTTCCTTCTGGTACATCTTGCGAGAGGGCTGTAAAAGCACCGTACAGGCCGCCTACGATATCGTTGGATGAAACGGCCTGCATCTTTATGGTTACCTTTTCCTTACCTTGTGTCAGTTCAAATGGGATAGGGTGGCGCATCAGGTAATATTCGCCAGGGGCAAAGTTATTAAGCTCGTCGTAGGCAAACAATGTGCCGTTGCAGTAGATGTTGTAACGACGGTTGCCTGCATCGCTTCCCCATTGTCTGGTTATAAAGTCCATAGGGCGTTCGGGATCTGTTTTCAGGTCGTAGCTAATCCATCCCCCGTCTGAGTCGCGCCAACCAAGGTCGGTTCCTGTGCGCATGTTGGTCCCTTGCAGGTTGTGCGCTTTCTCGCTGGACTCGTTGCAGGTAATTACTTCATCGATGTATTTGATGGGTTGCTGTGTGGCAGTGGAATCGGTTGGAATCCAAACCATCATGGGCGAAGCGGCGCGATGAGCTCGGGCGAAGTAGGGAATAAGCCTGGCCTTTTTGCCGTTCTGGCGCAACTGCAGTATGCCTCCCTTGAAGAGTGTTGACAAGGGTTGGTTGGCAGAGGCTGTAGTAAAGGTGGCGCCTGTCTCGATGTACAGGTTGTCAAGCTTGCCGCCATTGTCGATACCTTCGGCACAATAAACCAATGGTCCGTATTCGTAGGCACAAAGGCCTTTGTTGCTTTTGAGATTCTCGTTCGAGACAACCTGATGTACCTCCATAGGCAGAATAACTTCTACCTCGTCGCCTTCTTTCCAATCATTTTCTATGACAGCATAACCATTTTGAACTGAATAAGTTACTTCTTCTCCATTCAATTTTATAATTACCGGTGTTGTGGTGGGGTTGACGTAGCTGTAGAGGTCGCTTTCGACAGGCTTGTTGACAGCCCAACCGGGGATGCGGACTCTTAGGGAGAGTTGAGAGTTTAGAGTTGAGAGTTTAGAGTTGAGGATGGAATCTATTGTTAGTTTCATATTGCCCTTGTAGGGGTACGATCCGTTGACAGTGAAGTGTAGGGTGGTGTTGCCTATGGTGGCTTTGGCTGTGCTGGCAACGAAGAGGTTCCAGTAGAGGCTTTCGTCGTCTGTGGCGTAAATATAGCCGGGGACAGAAGGGATAAGGCGACAAAGATTAGTGGGACAGCACGAGGTGCCGAACCATTCGGAACGGGCATCGCCACGCGAACTGGAGGCCAGTCGGTTGGGGTAGTAGAATGTTTTGCCTGCGATGCCGTAGCCGTCTAATACCGTATTATATAGGGCACGTTCCAGCATGTCGATGTATTTGCTCTGGCCATGCAGGCGGAACATGCGCAGATTGAACATACTGCCTGCAACAGAGGCACATGTCTCGCAGTAGGCCGACGCATTGGGCAATTCGTAATCCTCGCCGAATGCCTCGTTATTGTCTCGGGCTCCGAATCCGCCTGTTATGTAGAACTTCTTGCCGGCAATATTGTCCCAGATGGCGGTTACGGCAGTCTCGTAGTCCTGATCGCCTGAATAGCGTACCCAGTCGGCCATACCGCTGTAAAAGTAAAGGGCACGAACTGCATGTCCCTCGGCCGAGCGCTGCTGGATGGCGGGCAGATGGTCTTGCCAATACTTGCCGTTGACACGCTGGTCAGAACTTGTGGGGTCGAACTTTCGGATGCCTCGGCAATCCAGGAAGAACTTACAGCCCTGCAGATAACGCTCCTCGCGTGTCAGTTCGTACAGTCGTACCAAAGCCATCTCTACAACTGCATGACCCGGGGCCATGCGGATGCCGTTCTCGTTAAAGACGCTGAGCATATTGTCGGCAGCCTTGCGTGCGCAGTTTAACAGCTTATCCTTGCCTGTTGCCATATAGTAGGCAATACCGGCTTCGATAAGCTCGCCCACATTGAAGGTCTCGTGCGAAAGGTTCCAGTCCATCTTCCACTTCTCCCCGTCGTACCATGGATGCAAGGGATTGTGGATGGTGAAGTTGGTTTGCAGGTACCCGTCGGGTTCCTGAGCCGAACAGATAAGGTCCACCACTCCGTCGCAATAGGCCTCCAGTTCTTGGTCCTTCTGGGTGAGCAGGACGTAGGAAGCACCCTCGAGTACCTTATAGACCTCGGCATCATCGTAGGGGTTTCCTGACTGGAATTTTAGGTCGCCCACCTTGTTCTGACCGCTAACAATCTTGCCGGCATACTCGAAGTTGCGCAACTGCCCTGCATCGGTACACTTCTGAAAGGCATAGCGGATAGTGGTGTTACGCATAACATCCAGACGCTGTTTCCAGAACTGGTCCGTCACCTGTACGTCGGTAAAGGGCACTTGTCTGATCTCGCCTTTTACTGCATCCTGCCCCTTTGATACGGCAATTACGAATACGGTGTAGCTATAGGACTTCAGAGTAAGCTTAGCCCCAGGTTCAACGGCAGCCTCTGTGGGAACGAAACGAGTGGGACGTTCTGGGGTATTCTCTCCGCTGGATACTCCGCTGAGCGAATAGGACTTTATGCTATTGACGGTTCCGACTCCCTGCAGGTTCAATGTCAGGCTCTTCTGTGCTGTTGCATAGTTTACGATATGCAGCACAATGGTGTCGCCGGAAAGGTTGCGAGTGGCGGTATAATCGAGTTGGTTGTTGTTGGAACAGCTGCTTTCTATGAGCAAAGGCTGATGGTTCCTAGCTGCCATCTGCTGGGCATAGAACGGGGGTTGCATCCATACCTGTGAGGGGGAGAAGAATATCTGGCCCTGATCCCATCCGTTGTCGTTCTGTTTGTAGGGCTGCAGGGCATTGGCGGGGCTGTCCAGCGGAACGAAGCCTGCGGCACGCCGTACAACGTTCAGCATAACGGCATGGGCAAGGGCGCGGGCCATGTTATGCGTATTGCCGTTTTCCTCGAGAATAGCACAGCGCATTGTTGTCTGGGGATTCCATTGCAAGAAGAGTGCCTTCATCTGGGCAATCTCCTTCTCGATGTTCTTTGCCTGCTGAGGTGTCTCTGTCCAAGGGTGATAGTCCCAGTAGTCGCATTTCCCGTCGAGTTGGCTGAAGACATATTGCATGGTCTCTAACTGGTCCGGTCGCCACCAGGCAGCGTTGATGAACTGCAAATCGGGGTAAGCCTTGTGGATGGCATCATAAAGGATAAGGTAGCGCTCGACGTAATGTTCGTAATCGTGACGGGCAGAGGAATTCAAATTCTCTTCATTACCTATCTCGATGAATTTCAGGCCATAAGGATCTATTTCATGAAGCAGAGCTAAAACATCTGTCGGGTTGTCCTCGATGTTAATGGCAAAGGTCGGCTCTGTACCTATGAGCCGTGCGAACTCCACAAATTCAGGGATGGCAAATCCGTTGGTGGAATGCAGATACCAGTGACCGTTATAAGGCTGGCGCTCCAGGCGGCTTCCTATCATATCCTTGGTCATATATTCACGGGCATTCACCATCGTACCGCCATAACGCAGGAAGGTAAGGTTTTCTTCTCTGAAGGCTTGCGTTAGGTCGGAGCGGAAGGGATAGCTGTCTGTATGCAGCAGCACTTGATCGGCCCATACGGTTCCCTCTTCGCCCAACAACAGACAGAAGCGTCCTGAGGGGTCGGTATCATTAGGAGTTAAGGGCACATCGAAGCGTTTCCACAATCCCCCTATACCATTTATTTCTGTACGTGCATATTCCTTGGAGCCGTCGGCAGATTGCAGGGCAATCTGTACCTTCTGTGCTGTTCCCTTCAGATAGACCGAGAGATATAGCGGTTCGTCTTTACGGATGCCGATACCCCATCGGTTCAGTCCCATGTTGAAGATACCCGTTCCCTCTTTTCCGCTAATCTTCTGGGCATATTTGCCAGTAAAGGGCGATGAGCTGTCGTGCTCGAATGAACCCTCGCCCAAAGCTGTCCACATGGCTGATACGTTGGGAGAGTCGCTCTCGAAGGCAATGTCCTCGTCGTTTATCTTCAGATTACGGAAGGTTGCCGAACCGCCGTAAGAGCGCAAGCCGATGTAACCCGACTTCAAGGGGCTGCTGGTATCTTCGTATTTTCGTATCAGTTTGCCGTTCAGATAGATATCCAGTTTGGCGCCGCTGATAGCAACACGAATCTTGTTCCATTCTCCCAAGGGATTGAAAGCTGTTGCGGTTTCCGCAATAGGCTGCCAGTTCTGCTGGTGCTTACCTAATACCAGCACCCCCTTCTGGGCATTCAGGGCAACCTCATAGCCATTGAAGGCGTCGGCCCCGTTGGCCGCATCGGTTACGTTAAGGATAAAACCTGCAATGGCGTTGATATTATCCATCCTTACCTCCATCTCAACTGTACCGCTTGAGATTTGCCTGGACGTGTATATTAACTTGCCATGCTGGGTAGTTACCAGTTGGGCCATACCCGATGTAAGGCTCCAATCGCTGTCGTAAGGCTTAAAGCCCTTAATGCTTACCTTAGCAGGTTCCTCGAAACCCTCTCCGAAGATTTTTTGGTCGTACAGACCTCCGTAAATCTCGTGGTTCACATCTTCTGCACCAGCTCCGTAAATGAGGGGTTCCACATTACACAATACCTTATCTGCATCTACGGTAAGTGTCTGTGCCGAGGCAGAGACGGCAACAGCAAAAGCAAAAGCAGAGAATAATAATAGTTTCTTCATATCTGTTTTTTATTTATATGCTCTTTTGATACTCCCTTTGTCTGTCTTGATGACATAGGTTCCGGATTTCAACTGGAAATTACTTCCTTCGCCCTCGTATATGAGTTGGCCCCCCAGTGTATAGACCTTTACCTTGCTACTGAGAGTAAGCTTTCCTTTAACAATATCGATACCGTCAGCACCCGAAACTTCAGGATCACAGAAGATGATAGTTTCGTGGTTCATGTCGAAAGCAATACAGTATTCTCCGACGGGTATCAGCCACTTGGTATCGCCACGGTAGCGGTTCAGATCAGAATAGATGATATCTTTTACGGCATCGTTGGTATAACCGGCATTACCATATCTGGCATGATTCCAGTCGTAAGGATCGCGACACGCAAACAAGGTAACACCAGCTTTCCCGTTCTCGAAATGTTCAAGTGTAGCGACTCCTTCGTATATGCCATCGCCTTGGTGAGCCAACGGGCATGCGTCATTACGTTGCCAGTGTCCGGTAGGTAAGGTTCCTGCCAGATAAACATTCTCGGGCCACGGGAACCGGCCTACAGGTTGCATTTCTACAGTCATGTTCTCGAGGTCGATGTCCACATCAAAGTCACCTCCTGTGGTATTGAAACAATCATCGTCCTTGTTGCTGAGCAGTCCCATCTTCTTGACATTATGTGCAGGTGTAAAGAAGCGGTCAATACTTCCTGCTTCGCGTCCGATTTTCTGTCCCTGATATACAAAGAAGAAGCTTGCTCGTCCTCCCCATCCTTCACTTCTGTCCTGGATCGAAACCCTGCCGGTATAATGCCCGTTATCCTGACGGGACAGGGGATAGAGCAGACAAGGCAGGTTCCAGTCTCCGTCCACCATGTCGCCATAGCAATAGATAACATCCAGCTCGGGCAGTGCATAGATGCTCTTGGCTATGCTAAGAGCCTCCTCGTCAGTGTAGCTGCCATTCAGAATACCCTGAGTGTATTCCTCGTAGATGACCTCCAATTCATCCATACGCTCCTTGGAGATGTTGGGGTTGCCGGTGAAGGCTGTCTCAAGGAGATAATTGACGGCAGACATCAGTGTATCATAGCAGGAAATACCGGTATAGACATTATTGATAAGATCGTTGATTACAGGCAGCATAGCATATCTTTCTTCGTTGTCCGTAAGAGACTTAGCTTGGCTGACAGCTTCGTTGAGAGCTTTGATATGTCCGTTGTATAGGTAGGTCTCAGCCATATTCGAGAGCATTTCGGCTCTCGCCTCCATGTTCTGCAGCATTCCCTCCACAGCCTCGCTGCTGTGTGCACGGAATATGAGCTGCCAGTCGGCCCATACACACCAGTCGTTGTCGTAATACGGCTGTCGTGTATGTCTCATACCCAATGTGAGTTTGCCTCCGTTTACTATGGCATAGGCCTTCTGCTTGTAACGTCCGCCATTGAAGGCTATAGATGCGCCGTGACTGCTGTTGGGCATATATCCGTATTCCTCGGAATAATCATCTTGTGGCCAACTGCCGACATTATCTATCCAGCAGTTTACGTGATTCTCGGCCTTTTCCTTCTGTACGCCATCGCTGATGATGTGCTGTACGGGAGTGGTGTAACTGTTCATATATACCTCGATGGGCAGTTTATCCACAGGATAATACATCACGCCACCTGGACGGTATAATCCCTGGAAATCTAATTCGTAAATTCCGTCCGGCAGTTCATTCTGGATGGTCTGATGGAAATCAAATGAACAGTTCCATGCTTCGCCCAGCCATATATCTGAATACTGTTGCCAGCCGTCAGCCTTGGCGCCTGTACGGGAGTAGAAGTTTCCGCTGTTGGTACGCGATGTCTCCCATCCTTGGAAGTTAGACTGACTGAAATCGGCATTCTGGAGCATATAGGTGATGTTGGTGCCGTTGCCGATTCCTTTCTCAACGGCCGTTTTATACAGTTCCTCCATGAAGGCCATTTCCTCCAGAATATCGGGAGTGTCCAATGTTCTGGTATCCAGGATATAGTAGGCCGTTCCTCTGAGGTAGGTTTCGTTCGGTTCTTCATATTCTGTTAGGTAGTCCTCCAGGATATTCCTGTATTCACCATATATCTCGTTTTCCAGTAATTGTTTCAACAGGAATTCTTGTTTTTCCTTATATTGATGATATGCCTCTGCGTTGGAGCGCAAGGCAGTGCGCAATGAATCCATCAGACTGTATGACGCCAGTATTTCAGCGTGTTGAGACGCATTTCTGAAACGCTCAGTTGCATCTGCGTAGTCATTCAACAGAGATTCCTTGGCAAAGAGCTGAGAGAGATTCTGTATGAGTGCAGTCTGTTGTTCCTTGACAAGAGCGTATGCCTCGTCAGAGTTTCCCAGATAGTAGAGTTGCCAGTTATCCACGATGCTCCACTGACCCTCGATGTAGGCCGGGTCTCGGTATCCGATGATAAGATGTCCGTCTGTAACTGCAATATATGTGCTGTTCTCGCCATAATATCCACTTTGTGTATAGAAATAGAACGACTCCGGATTGTCAGGAATGTACATCCCGTTGGCCAGTTGTGCTGTCCCGTATGCAGAGGCGGGTTCGTATGTTGCACAGGATGCCAGGTCCATAACCGGAGCACACAGGTCTATCCCGCCGCTTTTTCCGTAGAGTACAGCTGTACGACGACTAAGATCTGTAAAAGTGCCGGAGGAGTACCATGGATCCCAATAGTTACCTACGCGGTGCAGTGCCGATGCATTAAGTTCGTATATGCCGTCGGGCAGGTCGGTACCTAAGTTCTGCCAGTTGTCAAAAGGATGATTCCAGTGTTCCCATGTACCCCAAGTGACAGCGGTAGCACCTGTTCCTTCCCATCCCTCACGGTTGTCGCCGTCATAGTTGGGATTCACAATGAGTCCGGTCATGTTCAGGGGTTCATCTACAGTAGCTGTTCCTGCCAGGTTATAGAGAGAGTCTCTGACAGATGTTGCATCTTGTGCCCATGATGCATTGGCAAGTAGCAATGCCAGCGTTAAAATGTGGAATTTGGCGTTCATGATAATATTCTTTAATGTTTTATATGTTATCTCAGTTTGTTAATTCGCGCTGAATCTGTTCCAGCGATTTATTCTTAGTCTCAGGCAGTTTCCAGGCGAAAACCAGGCTGAGTGTGCTCATCACGGCAAAAATACCGAAAATAAGGGCTCCTCCCGTACTGCCTGTTCCCAGGAAGATGGGAAAGGTCCATGTAAGCAGGGCCGACCAGAACCAATGGGTCATGCTGCCCAGCACCTGCCCTTTTCCTCTGACGCCATTAGGAAATACCTCGGCTATGACAACCCATATACAGGCTCCGAGAGATACAGCAAAAAAGGCGATGAATACCATTACACAGACAAGCAGCAGATAACCGGAAGTCATTTCATTATAGAATCCGTAACTGACAGTTCCCAGAGCCAGTGTCATTCCCAACGCACCGATGTACAGAAGCCGCTTGCGTCCGACCTTGTCTATGAGCACCATACCTATCATGGTAAAGGTGAGGTTAGTAAGACCGATAATCACACTCTGTATCAGTGAGGCTCCTCTGGCCACACCGCTCATTTCAAAGATGCGAGGGGCATAATAGAGGATTGCGTTGATTCCTGCCAACTGATTGAAGGTGGCGATAAGGAAGGCGATGATGATAGGCTTCCAGTACTTGCGCTGGAAAAGTGCTTCTCCGCTTTGGCAGTCCTCGGCTAATGAGAGGCGAATCTCCTGCATCTGACCATCCAAGTCGGTATCGTCAACACGGCACAGCACCTTTCGGGCTTCTTCTTCTCTTCCCTTACCCATTAGCCATCGCGGGCTTTCCGGTATGGTAAACAGCAGCGTGGCAAAGAGTAGGGCAGGGACAGCCTCCACTCCTAACATCCAACGCCAGTCGTTCTCTATGCCGTCAATCAGCAAGTTACTGAAGTAGGCCAGTACAATTCCCAATACTATATTAAACTGGAAGAATGCAACAAACCGGCCTCGCCAATGCGACGGCGAGATCTCGGCAATATACAGAGGTCCGGCAACCGACGAAGCTCCTACGGCCAGTCCGCCCAGGAAGCGGGAGAAAATGAAAAGCCACCACATTCCTTCTGGGGCCAGCGCACTTCCGATGGCAGAGAGCAGATACATAAGGGCGATTACTATCAGGTTCTTCTGTCTTCCGAAAATCTCGACAGGCTTTGTGCTGAACAAGGCACCGATAATGGTTCCGATAAGGGCAGACGACATGGTGAAGCCGTGCATGAAGTCACTTAGGCCATATACCTGCTGGATGTCTTTTTCTGCTCCGGATATCACGGCGGTGTCAAAACCGAAGAGTAAACCGCCAAGAGAGGCTACGAAAGCCACATAAAACATAAATTTCTTCATATCTTACTTGAATCTGATTCTGTTGATGACATGATCTTGATAACACTCGTCGAGTTCCACGAAGTAACCGCTCCAACCCCATACCCTGACAATAAGATTTCTGTATTTGTCCGGGTTCTTTTTTGCATCCAGGAGTTTCTCCAGGCTGATAGTGTTTAACTGGAGCTGATGCCCGCCCAGCACAATAAACGTGCGTACAAGTTGGCCCAGTTTTACTACAGCCTCTTCGTTACGGAATATGCCCTGGTCGAATTCTAAGGTCAACGGGCCGCCGTTGATGACCCTCTCGAGGTGCGGTTTGGCAAAGGACTTTATAACAGACAGAGGACCTTGTTCTCTGATAAAGAGCGACGGAGAATAGTTGGCCGGTATCATCTCTGAACTTTTCCTTCCGTCGGGTGTGGCACCCAGCTCTGTTGCGTGGAAAATATAATACATGGCCGTTCCTGTGCCTGCACGGTAAATACCTCCGCGCTCATTTACCCTGCCTTCCAGACTTTGTGCAAAGAGGTCAAGGAGCCTTGTGGCTATGTTGTCAACCCACTCAACATCCTGCCCGAATTTTTCTGTTTCCTTACGTAGTCTCTCCTGTAGTTGGCCCTGTCCCGAGAAGTTGTTCTCAATAGCATCCAGTATTTCTTCGGCTGTAACACTCTTCTCGTCGAAATAGTGCTTCTTCAGCGCTGCCAATGAGTCAACAGCCGTAGCTATACCTGTTCCGTGGAATCCGAAGTTGTTGTACTTTGCCCCCAGAGATATATCCTGTGCACGCTCTATGCAGCCGTCCATCATCAGAGACATCATGGGTGCCGGTACGATGTACAGATCATGTTCTTTAGCACAAAGGCTTTCTACACGATTTGTAATCTGCTGATTGACGGCATCCAGCAAATCCTCGAATGTATGACATTCTTTCAATCTCCCGGTTGCCTTCTTAACACATTCTGCCAAAGGTACGGCATCGATGTTCGGAATATCAACGGCTGTTCCCGGCACTATGAACTCCCAACAGGCTGCTACGACGTAATTGTAAGCGTCTTCGGGTGCATAACCGAGCCGGAGGAGTCCTGGTATCACTACATCGTCATTACTGTATTGGGGGAATCCCAATCCCAACTGTGTAAGCTTGGAACCCAGGGTATAGATGTCTTCCGGAGTCCTGGCATCTACGCGCAAGTTAATCTTCGGGTCTATCAGTTCCAGCTCATAACTGCATTCCAGGCAGATTCTTGAAACTTCATTGAAGAGGTATGTTCCATCCTGATTCCTACCTGCAAGTACAATGCTTTGGCCATTGTCCCCCTGCTGCATACCAGGGTAGAGGTCGCTGTCCTTGTTGCACATCAGGAAGAACTCTTCAATAAGCTCTTTTGCTTCTTCTCTGGTGAGGCTCCCTTCCTCTATACCTTTTATATAATAAGGATATATATATTGGTCGAAACGCCCCAGTGTATTGTGATAGTGTCCGGCTTCCCACAGGCAGAAATGCATGATGCGCAACAACTGCAATGCTTCACGGAGTGTCTTGGGGGCTGCCGACTTAATATTCAGTAATGTCTGTGCTGTCTGGGTTTCACCACTTTCCTCAGCGCTCTGTGCATACTTCTGTATAAAGTCTTGTATCGCCTTCAGGCAGACAATCTCGGAATCAAGGAACTCTTTTTGCCCTGCAGATAAGAAGGCATCTTTCCGCCGTTCTTCTACCTTGTTCATTATGCATCCCAGACCCCTCTTTAATATATGCTCATAGTTGGCAGATATATTGCAGAGGTCGCCCTTCTCATGCAGATACTTTGTTGCGGCTATCTCGTCCCATTCTTCTTTTGTATATATACTTGGAACTTCTTTAATGGTTCTTGTAACCACAATTCTCTCTCCAGGTAAAAAAACAGGAATCTCAGCCTTTAACATGCGTCTAAGTCTTTCTGCAGCCCTCATCTGGTAACTCATGCCCGCAGATTTCATTTCTTCTGCAATATTTGCCAGACCGGCTGCCTCAGCACTGCACCTCAAAGCGTGATGCTGCTTGTTGAAGATATAATCCCGTAGATGGCTTATTCTTTCGTTCATATGTAGTGTTGTTAGTTGTTTTTGATACTTTCCGGCTGCAAATATATAAATTTATTTCGTACCAGTCCGTATCAGTTGCCAATTTTTTTAATATGTTATATAACATACTCTTTTCTTTTCACTTTTATGTTTTCAATTATCTCTTTTTATTGTACCTTTGCAGTCAAAAAAAGAAAACAATCACGAAATGCAGCGTAACGATTCGAAATACAAGTTGATTGTAAAATACGTCCAAGAGGGTATTATGTCTGGCAGATTACAGAAAGGAGACTGGATACCATCCATTAACGAATTCCGCCACATGTTTAATCTGTCGCGTGATACTGTTTTTGCCGGAATTACGGAGTTGAAGTCGAAAGGTGTTATAGAATCAAGGCAAGGAAAGGGTTATTATGTGGATAGTACCAACTTCCAGTCGGACTATAATATATTCCTGCTTTTCAATGAGTTGAATGAATTTAAGGAAGAGTTATACAGTGGTTTTATAGAAGGAATAGACAATTATAATTCTGTAAATCTCCAATTTCATAATTATAACCGCGATGTTTTCGACCAGCTTCTATCACAGGCTAGAGGCAAGTACACGACGTATATTGTCATGACGGGCAAGTTCCTGGGCACGGAGGATTTGCTCAACTCGCTGGGAGGACGCGTGTATCTGCTTGACCATTACGACAGGGAGCTTCTCGGCAAGTATTCTGCCGTTGCACAGGACTTCGAAGCTGATACCTACGATGCACTTGTTTCCGGCGTTCCCCATTTTAGTAAGTACAAGCGTTTCATAATGGTTCAGAACGAAGCGAAAGAACCTTATGAACGTTATTATGGCCTGATGCGTTTCTGCAAGGAATACGGTTTTGAGTGTAAATATTTAAACAGTATCGAGAACCGGCGTATTCACGAAGGTGATGTTTTTATACTTGTCAATGACAGGGATTTAGTGACAGTAATCAAACAGGCTGCCCGACAGAATTTTGTACCGGGCAGAGACTTTGGCATTGTTTCATACAATGAGACACCTCTCAAGGAGGTGCTCTGTGGCGGTATTACCACCATAAGTACGGATTTCAGGCTGATGGGCCATACGATGGCTTCTCTCTTGGGAAAGCCTGGCATAGAGGTGATACGCAATCCGTGCTGTCTGAACCTGCGCTCTTCTGTCTAAAGTACCATGACGTCTATTCCGGCATCTTTCAGGATGTCTGCATGACATTGGGTGAGGGCCTCTGTATCGAAACTCGGCCTGTATTCCATTCCAACTTGGCTGTATTTGGCACCTGCGATTTTGTTGTACCGTAACAATTCAATCCTTTTTAAGTTGGATGCTCCGGTTATGATGTTCCGTAACGTAACCATGTTTTCTCTGGTGTCGTTAACGTTAGGAATCAACGGAACACGAAGGACAAATTCTTTTCCCGACTCCATCAGTATTTGCAGATTCTGAAGTATCGGCCGGTTGCTCACGCGCGTATATTTCCTGTGCAGTGTGTCGTCGGTATGCTTGCAGTCGAAAAGCACGAAGTCAAGATTACCCAACACTTCCCTGAACACATCTTTACGGGCATAGCCGCTCGTCTCTATGGCACAATGAATGTGCGGACGGATCTGCTGTAACACCTCACATAAAAATCCGGCCTGCATAAGGGGCTCGCCGCCGGTGAAAGTCACGCCTCCCTTATTCAGCCTGAAAATCTGTTCGTCACGCAGAAGTCTTCTTGCCAATTCCTCCGATTCCATCTCTTGGCCGCACATTTCCGTCGTTTCTCTTTTTCTCATAAGTTGCGGAAGGGGACTTAATCCTTCCGGATTATGACACCATTCACACCTCAGCGGGCAACCCTTCAGAAATACGGTTGTCCGAATACCCGGACCATCGTTGATGGCAAACTCTTCTATGCTGAAAACGATACCTTTCATATGGCAAAATTATAAAAAAAACACCACAACTGGTACGTTCAGGTCTGATTTTTGTTGTGTTTCCATTATTTATCCTCTTTTTTACTCCTGTTTTCTTTGATTATGGTGTTATAATGCGTATTTTTGCATGAAATAACATTTAAACAGAGTATGGACGAAATAAATATGCTTAGTTCAGTTATTCATACCGTTATCGACGCATCGGGCCTGATGCTTACCGACGACTTCCGGATTTCTCAGAAAGACGGAGCTGCCAATATTGTCACTTCGTCCGATATTGCCGTGCAGGAATTCCTTTGCCGGCGGCTCAGCGACTTGCTGCCCGGTTGCGGTTTCTTGTGCGAGGAGGAAGATATGCACGACCTCTTGCACGAATACACATGGATTATCGACCCTATAGACGGTACGGCCAATTACAGCAGGGGCATTCGCGAATGTGCTGTTTGTGTGGGCCTGAAACATGGTGCAGTGATGGAGCTGGCCGTTGTGTATCTGCCTCGGACCGACGAACTCTTCGCCGCTCAGCGCGGCAAGGGTGCCTTCCTGCATCATCCGCAGAGCGGCAGGCCGTCTGTGCCCCTTCATGTGTCCGACCGTCCGTTCTCAGACAGTATCATGTGTACGGCCCTGGCTGTCTATCACAAGGAATATGCTCAGGTATGTTCCGACATTATCCGGAATGTATTCATGCAGTGTAACGATATCCGTCGGTTCGGAGCAGCTGCTGGGCCGTTGTGAACTTTACTTCGAGTACCTTCTTTCGCCTTGGGATTTTGCTGCCGCTTCGCTGATTCTCGAAGAGGCCGGCGGTGTACTCTGTAACCACGAGGGTCTGCCCCTTGACTATACAAAGCCGTCAGGCGTTCTGGCCGGCAATAGCCGCGAAAACCTGAACCGGCTTGTTTCTATTGTCAGGGATAGTCAGAAGGTCTAGAATCCCGACCAAAGCTGGCGCGAGTACTGTCGGAAGAGTTCGTCCCAACGGGTGACGGCAGCACCGAAGAAGTCGCGTGTGTATCCGTCCAGGAAATCATTCCTTTCCTTCTCGGGCAACGACTGCCACGTCTGTTCCACATAGGGCAGTTCTCGCTTTCCCTTGTCCAGGAAGTATTGCTGTGCCTTCTCCATCGCATTTCTGCAGCTGGCCCATCTTACGGTAGCTATCCGGTTGGCCTGTCTGAAATGCCAGAGGGCTGCATCGTCGCGCAGGCGGTGCTGGCCGCAGATGTTCAGCATCATGGGAAGCGAGGTGTTGCCTGCAAAGATGGGGAAGCGGGGCGACTGACCGGGATTGTCCAGACAGATCCATGCTACGCCGCCAATCTCGTCGGGCAACCAGGAACGCAGCTGGATAATGGTACTGTAGGCACACCAGCTGACGCTGACGGTACGGATATTCTGCATAGTGGAATCGTTCAGCAGCTTACCGTATAGCGCTATCTCGTCGGGCCGCATCCAGGGGTTGGTAATCATAGAACGGCCTTTTACCTCCGACTTGGCTGCCAGGCTGTCTATCTTGCACGAGAGGCTCTGTTCTGTTCCCTCGTAGTAAGAGCCGAGGAGTTTAGCCACACGCTCCACGCTTACCTTAGAATCAGGTTTCACACTTACGGGCAGTTCCTCCATATCGGCCGTGAATCCCTTCGAGGGAGCCAGCTGCTGCATAATGAACAGCTCGCGTACCGAATAGTTCTTGGGTTCGTCAAAGTAATTGCCGCCGCTGTAGGCCTTCCAGAACGAAAATTCCTCCTTGCCGTCCCATAGCTTCATTTCCCTGGCTACATCGAAAACATTATCGGAAGCCATAAAATGGTCGGGGTCCGAGAGGTCTAGCTTTCCTATTCTGCTCACATTGGCGCTTACGGCAATCTCGTCGTCGGGGATACGCTGGGCAGCCCATACGCCGCCGATTTTTTGGGGACCTTCGCCTTGCACCTCGAATATCCACACCTCATTGGGGTCGGCAATGGTCAGGCATTCGCCCGAGTCGCCGTAGCCGTATTGCTTTATCAGTTCGCCCATCAGACGGATGGCATCGCGTGCCGTAGTGCAACGTTCCAGGGCGATGCGTTCCAGCTCCTCAATCATAAACATTCCTGCCTTGTTCTGCATCGTATCCCGACCGCCATAGGTGGTTTCTCCTATGCCTAGCTGATGCTCGTTCAGACAAGGGTAGGCAGTATTCAGATAGCGGTAGGTATGCTTTACCTGCGGAATCTTTCCTTTTTCCTTAACGCCTGTACGGTCGCCCGCATGTTCTGTGTGCATGGTGCCTTCACAGATGTACGTAACGGTATCCTTCTCGAAGTGCTGGGCAGGAATGATATTCATCCATGTGCGGTACCACGAGTCGCATGTGTGGCTCGTCATCACGCTTCCGTCTTCAGAAGCCTTTTTGCCCACTATGATACTGGTGCAGGCATCCTTATCATAACCATCTGCCAGGCAATACGTGGCATACATCAGGACAGCAAAGGATAATATACAGAATCTTCTCATATTTTTGGTTTTTTACTAATTGAGATTTAAAACTGGGGTTAAAGTTACTCTAAGTTTGCGAAAAATCCATTTAATTGATTCTTTTTTTCGAAGAAAATCAATAGTTTTGCAAAAAAAATAAAGATGAAGAAAGATTATATATTTCGTTTGGGCACTTTAGCCTCGGCTTTACTTCCCTCGGCTCTCAGCTCTCAGCCCTCAGCTCTCAACTCTAAACTCTCAACTCTAAACTCTCAACTAAACCGCCCTCAACCCAATGTGGTTGTCATCTTTGCCGACGACCTTGGCTATGGCGATCTGGAATGCTATGGCGCCACTCGTGTGCAGACCCCTAACGTCAATGCCCTGGCCAAGAGCGGCATACGCTTCACCAATGTCCATGCCATTGCAGCCACCAGCACCCCTTCGCGCTATGGCCTGCTGACAGGCGAATATGCCTTCCGTCATCCCAACACCGATATTGCCCGTGGTAATGCCGGTATGATCATCCGTCCCGAGCAGTTCACCATTGCCGATGCCTTCAAGAATGCCGGCTATGCTACCGCAGCCATAGGAAAATGGCATCTGGGCCTAGGCGATAAGGATGCCGAACAGGATTGGAACGCCCAGCTTCCCATGCATCCGGGCGATATCGGCTTCGACTACCATTATATCATGGCTGCAACGGCCGACCGTACGCCCTGCGTCTTCATCGAACAGGGCCATGTGGCCAACTACGACCCGTCGGCTCCCATTCTCGTCAGTTACGAGCAGAACTTCGAAGGCGAACCGACGGGGAAGGAGAACCCCGAGTTGCTCTATAACCTGAAAGCCAGTCACGGACACAATCAGAGCATTGTTAATGGCATCGGTCGTATTGGCTATATGAAGGGTGGGGGAAAGGCACTCTGGAAAGACGAGAATATTGCCGACAGCATAGCAGCTCACGCCATCAGTTTCATACAGAAACACCGGCAGGAACCTTTCTTTATGTACCTGGCCACCAACGATGTGCATGTGCCCCGTTTTCCTCACGATCGTTTCAGGGGTAAGAACACGATGGGATTCAGAGGCGATGCCATTGCACAGTTCGACTGGACCGTCGGGCAGGTAATCTCCGAGTTGGAACGACTGGGCTTGCGCGAGAATACCCTTATCATCCTAAGCAGCGATAATGGCCCTGTGGTGGATGACGGCTATCAGGACCGAGCCGTCGAATTGCTGGGCAGTCATCGTCCCGCCGGTCCGTACCGTGCAGGCAAATACAGCACGTTCGAAGGTGGAACTGTAGTGCCTGCAATAGTGTCATGGCCTAAGAAAGTCCGTGCCGGTCAGGAATCCGATGCCCTTGTGTCACAAATCGACTGGCTGGCATCGCTCAGCGCCCTCGTCGGAGCCCGTATTCCTAAGGGCGGAGCAGTTGACAGTCAGAACCGTCTCGGCACACTTCTGGGCGAGGACCGTCAGGATCGTCCCTATGTCCTGGAGCAGGCAGCCAACCATGCCTTATCTGTCCGTACCAAAGAGTGGAAGTATATTCCTCCAAGCCCGGGGCCTGCTGTCATTTCGGGCCCCAATATGGAAAGCGGCTATGCCCGCGAGCCTCAGTTGTACAATATGCAGCAACCCTACGAGCAGGAGAACGTAGCCCTTCAGCATCCGCAGGTAGTCTTCACCTTACAGTCATATCTGGAGAAGGAACGTACTGGCGGAGCCACCTATAAATCCCCGATATCGAAATAAGTTTAAGGTATAAAAAACAATAAGACAATGAAGACAAACAAAGTATTTCTGATGCTTCTGCTGGCTGTCTTGTTTGCAGCATGCTCCAATGACGACAACCCTGTAGTGCCACCCGCACCTTCTTCAGGCACTACCATCAGTTACCACCTTGCTACTGCCGACGAGGCACGATGGCTGATGCAGGGCAACACCGAGCACTATGCCAGGATGAGTCAGATAGACATCGACTGGCGACTGAAGACCACCGGTAGATGATGCCAGTGACTTCTGGGATGTGGTAGGGCGCAATACCTACAATGTCGATGCACCCGAAGAGTGTCTGGCCGACAACTTCTCATTTGCCGTAGTTCGCGGCATGCATCGCGCAGAGCCCTATGCCACACCGGAACTCATCGCTAACATCACCGACCTGCTGAAACAGTACAAGTAAAAGATGGAACGAAGAACGAAAGACGAATCGCTTCGCTACGAAAGACGAAGGCTGCGTTTGAGCGAGAGAAGAGTAAAGCTCGCTTTGACTCTTCCGAGCGTGAGCAGGCTCGACCGAAGGTCAAAGACGAAAGACGAAAGACGAAAGACGAAAACGATAACCGTAAACTAACTCTCAACTCTCAATTCTCAATTCCGTAAACCATAAACCGTAAACCATAAACCGTAAACCATAAACCGTAAACCGTAAACTGTAAACCGTAAACTGTAAACCGTAAATGGTAAATGATTAGAAGACTATTACTCTTAGCCGTATGACACGCGCAAAAAAGACGCAGAATGTTTGAAAAATGGAAAAATATGTTTATCTTTGCCAAGCGATTCAAATTTGGTGTGCGAGGTTAGACGGTATGGACGCTGGATGCCCGAAAACTGATAATAGCCTTATAATATACGATATGTAATATGAAAAAAGATTCAGAGAATAAAATTCAATCGCCTGAGCAGATTGCTGACCATCTGCGCGTGACTTACGTTCCCACCTATTTATTAGCTGCGGCTGCAGCGTTGCTACTGGTCGCATTCATTGTATGGGGCATTTTGGGTAATGTGAGTGACAAGGCCTATTATTCAGGCGTGATCTTTCCCGTACAGGGCACCACCGACATCACGCTGCCCAACAATGGTATCGTGCGCTCCATGCTGGTGCATAATGGCGACAGCGTGCACGAGGGGCAGACGATAGCCATGGTATCCATCGGCAACAGCCACAGCTTCCTGACGAGTACAGTCAATGGACTGGTCATCAGCACGAAGACAGACAATGAGCCTTTTGAGGCCTTCGGTCCCATTGTGAGCGTTATTGAGGAGAAAGCCTCTGGTGCACAGCCACAGCGCAGCCAGCTCGTTGCCTATGCCGACAATGAGGCCCAGCGTGACCTGCGTGTAGGTATGGAGGCCCAGGTGTGGCCTGCCGACGAGAAGCGCGACGAGATAGGCTATGTGCGCGGGCGCATTACCCAGGTGGTACGCTATCCTGCCAATGCCGCCGATGTGCGGCAGAGACTGAAATCCGACGTCCTTGCCCAGCGACTCTTAGGCGATGGCCAGAAGGTGGTCTATGAAGTGATTATCGATCTGCAGCGCGACCCTTCCGATCCCACATCCTATGACTGGTCGTTTGGCCAGCCCGACGATGTGAGCATGGACTTCGGCACCTATTGTTCGGTGCTCACTGAGACCCGCCGCCTCAGCATGTTCCAATATCTCTTCGAGGCGAGTCGCACGCGCTTCCGTAACCTAAAACTGAAGTTTGAATGAAGTCAGAGCAGAAGCAAGACAGGAAACCCAAGCTGTCGATGATCTCGGCTTTCCGCTATTTCCTGAAGGGCAACATGCTATTTGCCATCAACGGCATTATCATTGTTGCCATTGATTCCGTAGCCTGCATATTCCCGTCATTGTTCCAACAGGTTTATACCGACAATATCATCACACATAAGAATCCAGAATGGTTCACCCCGTTGATAGCACTGTATATCCTGCTGTTCGTGCTCGAACTACTGGTCTGGATCATATTCTCCGTATTACGCCGCAAGAGCCAGGCAAGGATTAACATCACCACTTCAGCAGATTACCTGTGGACGGTACTCAGACTGCCGATGACCCTGCTCACGCGGTTCACACCAGGCGAACTGGTGGCTCGCTACACCACCATCCCGAAATCTACTAGGCAGCTGGACTATGCCCTGCCTGTCATCAGCATACTCATCCTGCCCATCCTCTGCTGCTACATTGTCATGCTGTTCAACTGGAAACTGGGGCTGCTGGAAATCTTCTCCATCCTATTGCTCGTTTACGTGATGCACAGCACTGCCAACAAGCAGAAGAAGATTGCCATGAACCTGGAGGTGACGGATGCGCGACTGCAGAACGTCACGATGACGGGAATAGGCAATCTGGATACCATCAAAGCCTTAGGCGGCGAGCGCTACTTCTTTGCGCAGTGGGAGAAAACCTATGCACAGTCATTGAATGCCCGCGTGACCACCATTACCAACAACATCTATCTGAGCGCCCTGCCAGAGTTTGTGCTGCAGGCCACCAATGGCGTCATATTGTGCTTAGGCACGTGGCTTATCCTGCAAGGCGAGATGACACCAGGCATGATCCTGGCCTCCCAGGGACTCATCAACGAGACTATCTATCCCATTGTCAGAGCCATAGCTAGCGTACAGACTGTTCTGAGGATCAACTCGTCTATTCAGCGCATCAAGGATGTCACCGACTGCACTGCGGCATGTGCCGACCTCCGCTTGCCCGAAGACGATGAGTTGCCCGACATCGCCAAACTGGCAGGCGAGATAGAGCTGCGCGACGTCACCTTCGGCTACGACCGCAACTTGCCACCTATTCTCAAACATTTCTCGCTGAAGATCAAGGCTGGTGAGCGCATCGCCCTGGTAGGTCCTTCCGGCTGTGGCAAGAGCACGGTGCTGAGCCTCGTGTCCGGACTGTATGAGCCATGGGAGGGAGAGGTACTTTTCGACGGCAAGCCCCGCAGTGCCATCAACCGCATGACATTTGTCAACTCTGTCTCGGTGATCAATCAGGATGTGACGCTCTTCGAAGGCACGATTGCCGATAATGTGAAGATGTGGGACGAGTCGATAGAAGACTTCACCATGGTGCTGGCTTGCAACGATGCGCAGATACGCCATGAAATCATGGAACGTCCGGGCGGCTATCAGGGAACTGTCATGGAGCGCGGCAAGAACTTCAGCGGCGGACAGCGCCAGCGCATCGAGATAGCCACCGCCCTGGCCAAGGAGCCTGCCATTCTGCTGATGGACGAGGGCACTTCGGCACTCGACCCCAAGACGGAAGCCAAGGTGATGTACAACCTCTTTGGCCTGGGCATCACCATGATCATGATAGCCCATCGGCTGGATACCATTGCCCAGTGCGACCAGATCTATGTGATAGAGCAGGGGCGCATCACCCAGCATGGCACGCACGACGAACTGCGGCAGCAGGAAGGCCTTTATCGCAATCTCCTAAAATACGCCTGACACCATGATCACAAATATGTTCCTTCAGCAGTTGGCCCAACGCGTGGATGGCGACCGCAAGGCCATGAGGCAGACATTCGACATTCTGCGCTCCATGATAGACAGGGAACTGTGGAAGCAGATGCAGTCGGGCGCCGACTTGCCGTCAAACTTTGACGAGATAGAGTTATTGCTTGAGAAATATAACGTCTTTTTCCGTACCATCACGCTGAGCGACGGCTGGTGGAACCGCTGTACGGGCTATATGCTCGGATTCATGGCCGACGACAACTCGCATGTCGTACTCGTGCCCGGCTTCACCGACTATACCTTCACCCATCCAAAGACAGGCGAGCACCTGAAAGCGAGCAAGAACCACAAACTGCTGAAGCAGGAGGCACTGATAGCCTGTTTCCCCCTTCCAGAAGAAAACCTTACTGTCAGGTCCATCATGCGCTATGCCGTCAGCTACCTCTGTATATACGATTTGCTGTTCTGTCTGATAGCCTGCATAGGTGTCACGCTGCTCACCATGTTCACGCCATATGTGTGCAAACTGATTTTCTCTGAGGTCATCCCCTCGGGCGATGCCAGCCAGATTGTGCCCATCGCTACTTTGCTCTTGAGCGCTGCCGCCGGACTGACGATGGTGGAGATTGCCCGCAACCTGGTGGTGGTACGTATCAAGGACAAGGTGGAATATTCGTTG
>CADAWW010000044.1 GCA_902791675.1 uncultured Bacteroidales bacterium | reverse complement strand
TTAAACTGATGAGCATATTTACAAAGGGTTGCTATATCCTGTACAGAATTTCCTGCCGAGGCACGTGCGCCATATTTGGAAGCACCTATATATACGGCATCTGCTCCATGGTCAACGGCAGCCAAGCCGCATTCCAGATTCTTAGCAGGAGAAAGTAACTCTATTGTTCTCAACTCTTTTTAAACTTTAAACTCTCAACCTTATACTTTAATGAATATCATTAATATCATATGGGGTCTCCTGATAAACATAATAATTCAGCCAGTTCTGGAACATAAGGTTGCCATGAGCACGCCACGTTACAAGCGGACCTTGCTCCGGGTTATCTTCCTTGTAATAATTATATGGCATCTGAATGGGAAGTCCTTTCCCTAAGTCACGCTTATACTCTGTATCAAGGGTATTAGGTGAATACTCGGAATGGCCAGTGATGAAGATCTCCCTACCCTCACGCGCCATCACCATCGACACTCCGCTCATGGGGCTCTCGGCTACAAGAGTCAGTTCCGGAACCTTCAGGATATCCTCCTTCCTCAGCTCAGTATGTCTGCTATGAGGCATATAGAACACATCGTCGAAGCCACGGAAGATGGGTAGCGTCTTGTCGGTCGGATACTGAGGAAATATGCCAAACATCTTCTGGGGTAACGGGTACTTGGGTACACCGTAATGATAAAAGAGTCCCGCCTGGGCCGCCCAGCAGATATACATTGTACTTGTCACATGCGTACGGGCCCAAGCGAAAATCTCACTTATCTCATCCCAATAGGTTACCTCATGAAATTCAAGATGTTCAACAGGAGCACCCGTGATAATCATCCCATCGAACTTCTCATTACGCATTAACTCAAAGTCACGATAGAATGCCTTCATGTGTTCTATGGGTGTATTCTTGCTAGTATGCGCCTTAACCTTCATAAACTGAACTTCCAATTGAAGTGGACTGTTTGAGAGAATGCGTATAAGATCTGTCTCTGTTGTAATCTTCAGAGGCATCAGGTTCAGGATAACGATCCTTAACGGACGGATATCCTGACTGTTAGCTCTTGAGTCTGCCAACACAAAGATATTCTCGTTTTTCAACAAATCTATGGCTGGCAATTTATCGGGAAGTCGTAATGGCATCTTTTCTTAAATTAAGAATTTAGGTACAAACATGGGGTCGTTCTCGGTAATACCAAATGCTTCGTACCATGCATCCATATGAGGCATCTGGCCGTTTACACGCCACTTACCCAACTGATGAGGATCCCCTTTCACACGCTTCTGAATCTCAGCATCACGGATATTCTGAGCCCACACATTAGCGTATGCCAAGAAGAAACGCTGCTCGGGTGTAAAGCCGTCGATGTCTTTTAGTGGAGATGCTGCTGTTGCATTCTTAAATGCCTGGAAACTGACCATCAGACCTCCGTGGTCGGCCATATTCTCACCCAGAGTAAGAGAACCATTGGCAAACAGGCCTGGAAGTACCTCAATCTTGTTGTGGTATTCACGCATTACAGCTATACGCTCCTCAAAGCGCTTTGTGTCTTCTTCGCTCCACCATGTTACCAAGTTACCTTCCTTGTCGTACTTACTTCCTTGATCATCAAATCCGTGTGTCATCTCATGACCAATAACAACACCAATGGGCTGGGAAGCAGATCTCGTTAGTTGTGGGATTATAATAAGCATTCACCGTCTGAGGTGTCATGAACCACTCGTCCTTATCTACAGGCTTGTTCAACTTGGTCTTTATCATATCTTTAATCTCCCACTCGTTGATAGCAAGCATATTGCGCAGGTAGCTGTCTCCAATCTCCAAGTCGCTGTAGTCCTTCCACTTGTTGGGATAGCCCACCTTAACATAGAAAGCATCAAGCTTCTCGTGAGCCACCTTTTTAGTCTCGTCACTCATCCAATCCTGAACATCAATACGTTCGCCCAAAGCAATCTGTAGGTTGTGTACCAGCTTCTCCATACGTTCCTTGGCTGCTGGCGGGAAGAAACGAGCCACATAAAGCTGGCCCAAAGCTTCACCCAGACCACCTTCTACGCTGGCCACAGCACGTTTCCAACGGGGACGGTCTTCGGTCTTACCACTCATTACTGTACCATAGAAGCCAAAGCTAATATTACGTGCTTCATCATCGACGTAGGAAGCTGTCATATCTATAGCGTGCCAGAGATAAAGATTCTGAAGCGCTTCGGGAGTCTCCTCCTTCAAAATCTTCTCGACTTCGTGAATAGCAACAGGCTGTCCCAGTACGACATTCTTGATCTCACCGGCCTTTATTCCGAAGATTCCAAAATGAGCATCCCAGTCGATACCAGGGAACTGAGCCTTCAGTTCTTCATAGGTGAACTTATTGTAGTTAGCCTCGGGGTCGCGTAACTCTGTCATACTCTTACTAGCCTTTGCAATACGTGTCTCTATGCGCATCACGTCTTCCATGATTCTGTTGGCATCCTTTTCTGCAAAGCCGGTGTGTTTGGTAAGATCAACTATATACTTTTTGTAACCCTCGCGGATAGCCACTGTGGCGGGGTCTTCCTCAACATAGTAATCTTTGTTGCCTAAAGTAAGGCCACCCTGATTGATATTGACAATGTTGTTCTTGCTGTCCTTCTCGTCGGCACCAATCCATACACTGAACATTCCCCTTACACCCTGACGCTGCATACGGGGCCATACTTCCTCTAACCAGTTCTTGGTAATTTCAGGAGTATTCTGGTAACCGTCGCAAAGCAAAAACTCCTCAAGGGCTCCCCAGTAATGTTCGTTGAGGTTTACACTATCCATAGCTGAGTTGTATAGGGCAGCAATCTTCTGCTCTACGCTTCCTGGCTGCAAATCCTTAAGGGCAGCTACACTATCGATAAGACCCTGTAACTGTTTAATATTGTTCTCACCCAGTACATCAAAACTACCATAACGGCTATATTCTGCAGTCAATGGATTGGCCTTCTGCCAACCACCTGTTGCAAACATATAAAAATCCGTTCCAGCCTGATAGGTGCTGTCGAGATTAGCGAGATTAATACCAGAGCCTAACTCCTTGTTGCCCGTTGTACAGGCTGTTCCCATAGCGGTAAGTAATACCATCATTAAAAAGTTTCTTGTTTTCATATCCTATATTTTTTATTCAAATGTTCAATGTTCAATGCTGACCTTCGGTCGAGCCTGCTACGCCATAGCATAGCCCAAACAAGCTTGGTCTCTGCGTATGGCTTAAACGCAGCCTTCAATGTTCCAACTCCTCCATCGCCTGCTCCCATTCTGCTTCAGCAGCAGCCAGTTGAGCTTTCAGTTTCCCATGCTTCTCATACAGGCTCATATCGGTGCTGCCCTCAGGCGTAGAGAGTTGCGCTTCCAGAATCTTCACAGCAGCCTCCAACTGAGCTACATGTTCCTCAGCCTCCTGCACAGCTTTCTCCAGTTTTTTCCTCAGACGAGAAGCTGCTTTCTGTTGTTCGTACGAGAGAGCAGAGTCTTTCTGAGCAACTGCCACCTCGGCATTATCAGCAAGGGGCTTCTGCTGTAAAGAACTTGAAGTGTTTAATTCCGTAAGTTCATTTATCTTTTTGGTTTTCAAGAAATCATAGATTCCTCCCAAGTGTTCTTTTACCTTGCCTTCACCAAACTCATACACTTTCTCTACTAAGCCGTCAAGAAACTCACGATCATGACTTACTAATATCACAGTACCCTCAAAATCTCGGATAGCATCCTTCAGCACATCCTTACTTCGCATATCCAAATGATTAGTCGGCTCATCCAGTATAAGACAGTTCACAGGTTCCAGCAGCAGCTTTATCATCGCCAGTCGGGTACGTTCTCCGCCCGAGAGGAATTTCACTTTCTTCTCGCTGGCCTCACCGCCAAACATAAAAGCACCCAGGATATCGCGAATCTTTAATCGCATATCTCCCTTGGCCACACGATCGATGGTGTCAAAGACAGTTATCTCCCCATCCAAGAGCTGTGCCTGATTCTGAGCGAAATAACCAATCTGCACATTATGACCTACTGTCAGCTTGCCATCATAAGGAATCTGTCCCATGATGCACTTTACCAGCGTTGTCTTACCCTCACCGTTACGCCCCACGAAAGCCACCTTCTCGCCACGTTTGATGGTCAGGTTAACACCGCTGAAAACAACATGTTCATAGCTCTTGGCTACATCCTCGCAGATAATGGGATAATCACCACTGCGCAGGGAGCATTTGAACTTCAAGCGCAGAGCCGAGTTATCCACCTCGTCCACCTCTATGGGTACAATCTTCTCCAGCTGCCTTATCTTCTGCTGCACCTGAATGGCTTTCGTAGCCTGATAGCGGAAACGTTCAATGAAGGCACGGGCATCAGCAATCTCTTTCTGTTGATTCTCTAAGGCATGCAACTGCTGTTCACGACGTTCGGCACGCAGGTTGACATATTCGTCGTACTTAACCTTATAGTCATAAACCTTTCCGCAACTGATTTCCAATGTGCGATTGGTTACATTATTTATAAACGCTCGGTCGTGACTCACCAGGACCACAGCTCCGGCACGCGTACTCAGGAACTGCTCCAACCACTGTATGCTCTCGATATCAAGATGGTTAGTCGGCTCGTCCAACAACAACACATCGGGATGCTGCAGCAACAGTTTGGCCAGCTCAATACGCATACGCCAACCACCCGAGAACTCGCTGGTGGGACGTTCAAAATCCTCACGTCTGAAACCCAATCCCTGCAAGGTACGCTCCATTTCAGCATGATAGTTCATACCTCCCATCATTTGGAAATGCTCGTTCAGATGAGAAAAACGTTCCACCAGCTGCATGTATTCCACGCTCTCGTAATCTGTCCGCTCTGCCATCTGGTTATTCAGACGCTCCAGTTCGCTCTGTATCTCATGAATATGCGCAAAGGCTTTCTCTGTTTCTTCACGAACAGAGCACACATCCGAAAGCACCATTACTTGCGGCAGGTAGGCAATGCTGGTGTCGCGAGGAACTGACACAACGCCACTTGTAGGCTCCTGTAAACCAGCTATTATCTTTAGCATTGTACTCTTGCCCGCTCCGTTTTTACCCACCAAGGCTATGCGGTCTTTATCGTTTATGACGTAACTGACATCTCTAAACAAAGGACGGGCACTGAATTCAACGCATAAATTATCGACAGATATCATCCAATATACTAACTTTTGACCGCAAAGGTATAAAAAATCTGCATTTTTAGGTGTATATTTTATAAAATATAAGTATTGGGATTGTATTTTTTTTTATCTTTGTAGGCACAAACTAATAAAAAACAACGTTAAGTTAGCGTCATTGTCAACTAATTTAAAATAGAAATAGGAATAAAAATGAAAGTAAAGTATTATCTGATTAGCATGGCAGCCATTGGCTTGCTTACAGCATGTTCAGGAGAAAAGAAAGAGGCTACAACTGAAACCGGCAAGGCCTCAACAGAGAAAAAAGTCGAGGCAGACCAGCCTACAGGTGATGTGTTTATCTACACTGGCGAGCACAGGAAGAGCAAGACACAGCCCGACAAAGCTAAAGTTCTTATCAGTAAGAAACTTGCAAGTATTAACACCGACGAGTTCAAGGGCAACACCACTATGGAGGAGATTTGGATTGGCGATCAGGTTCAGCACATCGCCAACGGTGCTTTCGCAGGTTGTACCAATCTTAAGAAGATTCACTTAGCTGGTCCCCTGCCAGTTATTAATGACGGTGCATTTACAGATTGTTCTTCTTTGGAAGAACTGCATGGAGATGTTTATACCGTTGGCGTAGACGGATTCAAGGGCTGTACCTCTCTGAAGAGCGTCATCCTGGGCGAACATGCCTATTGGATTCGCGTTGGCGCCTTCGAGGGTTGCAAGAACCTGAAGAGAATTATCCTTGCCGACACTATGAGCAAGTTGGAGGACGGTGCATTCGTTGGTTGTTCCTCGATGGAAGAACTGAGTATCCCCAACGACTTCAAGAACCGTATGTTTGGCATGTTCCCCAATCCCGAGAAATTTCGCAAGGTTTACTTGCTGACTACAGAATTCTATCCCATGCCCAAGAACTGTCAGCCCAACAAGCAGTGTACACTCTATGTTCCCGACACGTTCCTGAAGCAGTTCCAGGAAGACGAGCAGTGGAGCCAGTTCGGCAGCATTGAACCGTTAAGCAAGAGTCAGTACTACTCTGCAGAAGGCTTCCTGAAATAAGGAAATAAAATATAAAAATAATTACGGGCGCACAACAGTACGCCCGTAGTTTTTTTATATACAAATGTCTGTGGTGTAATTCTATCTCCTGATAGTCTTCTTGCCATTAATAAGATAAACACCTTTCGTGGGAGCATCAACCATTTGCCGACCACTCAAGTCGTAGATAACGTCCTCGTTGTTAATATGGCTGGGACTAAGTTTGTTTATGCCAACCGGGTCAACACCCTTGCGATAATAGAGTCGTGCATTGTCGAAGCATGTCCAATCGTATGTAGTAGCAATGGACTTTTTCATTCCCACACGCAGATCACCTCCCTCAGAGGGCACTTTTATCTCTACGGCATTGCATTGGTAAGCGCCTTTCATATTAAAAGCTATGTTGGCCTGCGTCACGTTATCGGGATAGGTATAATCAGGCGAATAGGTAAAAGGGGCTGAACTATCAAAGATGGACATAAAAGGGGCCTGCTCGATTTCGTCGCCTGTCTGAATATAAAGTTGGGCATTGAGTCCCTCTGTTCCGTTATTATGTGCCACCCATGCATTTTCGATATTGCCGTAACGATAGAATCCACTGATGGTAAAACGGTATTCTCCGGCTGGCATGTCGGAAAAATCCTGATAAGCATCAAAGTTTTGGTTGTAATACTCAGCCACAGTGCCTGGAGCCGCTAAGAAGGGAGTACCCATCCACCCTTCCCTACCCTCAGAAAAGGAGGCATTGAGAAGTTGTTCCGTTATGTCCTTCCAGTCATCATCAGTCGTTTCGGGATGTTGCTCCGAGGTCACATTTATTACAGGTATGCGTAGGATGCTCAGGGAATAAGCAGGCACAGAATAAGGAATGCTTCCATGGTCTTCGGAATCGGGAGTGAAAACGGACTCAACAGGCTTTACCTTCATTAGATCAGTCATTGAGTTCTCATCTGAACCGCTGTTGCTGGTTAGTATTTGCCGCTCTACCTGTCCCGTCCATTGGAAATCCTTGAAGCGAAGTGTCGTCTCCTGAGCCTGTCCCAAATTGACAAGCTTTACAATTAGCGTATCTTCGGCTTGATTCAAGGAAGCACATGCATAAACCCCACGGCTTACAGGCAAGGTAATATGGTGATAGAGTGTATTGTCTAAGTAACAATAGACATCTTCACCATCCTTGACAATACGAAGATGATAGGTCTGCCCCTGACGAAGGGAGCCTGCAAGCTTGGCCAATGTGCGCTTAGATCCTCCTACACATTGTTCGATGGCATGCTGGGAATTGTTCCAACCGCCAAGGTTCCACCAGATGAAGTTGTTTGGGTCGTCGTAACTGAAAGCTATAAGGAAACCTTCGTTGCCTGAATTCTTTGTAGCATCGAGCTCTAAGGTATAGTTCTCCCCACAAGGTATCTGGCAGACATTACACTTACCTTGCATAGATGTATTTGTCTGGTTAAGAGCTCCGCCGTTAATATCCCATGTACCTCCCGTAGCATTCCAACGCTGCTGATATTCCTCAGCATCACTGAAGTCTGTAGCATAAATAATCTGTCCCTGTGCATCGGTCACCTTGATATTATCATAGGTAACGGATGTAGACCATGAACTGAGGCCTATGGCATTGTTAACGAAACGGGTAACGTTATTGGATTCCTGCCACGTAATATTCTGATAGCCGACAGTAGAAGCCATCATCTGCTGCACCCAGTAAGAAGGTGTACCGAATGCAGCGGAGGCATTGAAGCGTATCATATCGGGCATCCAAGGAGAGGGATGGTTCTCGTGACAGAAGATAGGAGCATAAGAGGACATTATGCAGATATCAGAATTTCTCTCCATGCCAGCCATATAGACAGCTTCTGCAAGTGCTGCATTAAGGTTGCCCAAAGTACCATAATCGCTCGTAACAGCATATTCACCAGCATAGACACGGTAACCGTCTCGGTTAAAGTGGTCATACTTGTTATACTGCTGAGCAAACCAACCTGTGCTGCGATAGTAGTGCTCGTCCACCACTTCTACCGGATTTCCGTTGCGCCAGGCAGGGTCATCTGTTCCCCATGACTCTACATTGCCTATTAATATTATGTCAGGATATTTGGCTTTGATGGCACTGTAGAACTGCATATAACGTTCAGCATAGTGATCACTCTGGTCGTTGTTGTTGTTAAAAGAGTAATTATAGTTTTCATTACCTATCTCCAGTAGTCGTAGGCCGAAAGGTTCAGGGTGTCCGTTGGCAGCTCGCATAGCACCGTAAGGAGTATTCACATCTCCATTGCAATACTCTATCAAATCCATTGTCTCCTGAATATAGGGACTCAGGTTCTGGTAGTCCTGCATCCATCCGTGACCCAGTCCTATGTTACATACAAAGAGGGGTTCTGCTCCCAAATCCTCGGTCAACTGCAGCAACTCATGCAGTCCCAAGCCATCACTCACTCGATAGCCCCAGTTCACATTCCAGTGCCCAGGACGTTCCTCGATAGGGCCAATGGTTTTCTTCCATTCGAAACGGTTGGTCTGCCCGTCACGCCATGTTCCCTCTATATAGCAACCTCCCGGGAAACGAACAAAGGCGGGATGAAGTTTAGAGAGCATCTCGGCCAAATCACGCCTACAGCCGTTGGGACGGTCCTTATAGGTAGGTGGCATCAAAGACACAACATCCAAGTAGATAACCATGTGTTCTAAAGCTCTTAGGGCGAACCTGCCTTTGGTATACGAAGAAGTAGCCGTCAACTGCAGGGTATATTTTTGCCACTCTTCCGTAAGGCTGACACTAAACTCTGTGCGTCCAAGGTTATTCTGGTTCTCATCTTCGAGTTCAGCACACATACGTCCATTGAACGTCCCATCTGTTTTTGCCCAGAATGTCAGCGTATAAGTCTCTCCCTTTACGATATTCATACCCCAGAAACCTTCGTTACGGACACCTGCAAGGTTCTCGTTTACAGTCAGTTTCAAAGCACGGCTTTGGGCGTTATTAAGTAGATTAGTACTCACCATCTCTACACTCACATTGCCAAACTTTTGCCATCCGTCTGGGGCAGTTGTATTATCCTCGAAGGAGCGGTTACGAATCAACTCGGCATAAAGGCCGCCATCGCCGCCATGATTTATCTCTTCATAGAAAATACCATACTGCAGCGGACTAAGCATAGGACCGCGCTGAGAAGTAGAGAACTCGAAAACAGACTGGGCTTTGCCTGAAAACACACAGAAGATACAACACAGGCAAAAAAGTTTAAACTTAAAAAGGATATTCATGTTTAATAATGAGTATTAGAAAATATATACACTCGCCAAGGGCGAGTGTAATATACGATAGAATAGATAGAAATCAAATGATATATGAAAGCTTATTCCATATCACCTTCTATAATCAAACGGGTAACTTCCGAAACTGCGTTTGAACGAATGGTGATAGTCTTCTGGAAATGGCCGGGGAACTTGTCGGTACCATTATAGGTAACGTCAATAACACCGTTTTCTCCTGGCTTTACGGGCTCCTTAGTGAAAGTAGGAACTGTACAGCCGCAGCTTGCAAAAGCCTGATGAATAACCAGAGGAGCAGTTCCTGTATTAGTAAATTTGAAACTGCACTTCACAATAGGATCATTTTTACTGAACTTGCCAAAGTTATGACGCAAGGTATCAAACTTAATCTCGGCATAATTCTCTGCCTTCGTTACGCCAGTTACTTTTACCTCACTGGTGCTAACTTTTTGCTGCTGTGTCTGGGCCTGAGTTACTGAAACTGTCAGCATCAAAAAGGCCAATATAAAGATTTTTTTCATCTCACTTTATCAAAAAATTTTCTGCAAATATAGAGCTTTTTTTGTTAACAGAACCCTCAAAATCAATAAAAGTAACATTATTACCTTATTATTTAAGATATTTTTGTACTTTTGCACCCAAATCAGTAGGCTCAGAAAAGTTGGAAAAGATAATTCTTGGTATAGACCCCGGCACCAATATAATGGGTTACGGTGTACTGAAAATAGTTGATCGCAAGGCCGAAATGCTGGCCCTTGGCGTAATAGATTTGCGCAAGTTTGCCGACCATTACCTGAAGTTGGGACACATATTTGAACGCGTAAGCGGCATCATAGCCTCCTATCTGCCCGACGAAATGGCTATTGAAGCCCCGTTCTTCGGAAAGAATGTGCAGAGTATGCTCAAGTTGGGCAGAGCACAGGGCACTGCTATGGCAGCAGCCATCAGCAAGCAGGTTCCCATTACGGAATACGCCCCCACAAAAATCAAGATGGCTATTACGGGCAATGGTAATGCCAGTAAGGAACAGGTAGCCGATATGCTACGCCGTATGCTGAAGATAGAACCAGAGGAAATGGGAAAATTTCTTGACGCAACAGATGCCCTGGGTGCAGCCTACTGCCACTATCTTCAGATGAGTCGTCCTCAAACAGAAAAGAAGTACCGTTCCTGGAAGGACTTTGTAGCCAAGAATAAAGATAAAGTCTCAGAATGATAAAAATCTACAATGGTATAACACGCCACCCCGACTGGCGGATGGCAGAACCCATCAACTTAGAGATACTGCAAGGCGAGCAAATAGCCATTGCAGGAGATAATGCTGCAGGTAAAAGCCGACTGATAGAAATACTGACGGGGCATTTTCCCTTGCTGATGAACGAGGTAAAATACGACTTCTCCCCCAGCCCGCTGAAAATGGTAAGCGAAAACCTGAAATACATCACCTTCCGCGATTCGTATGGTGATGCCGATGGACCCTATTACTATCAACAGCGATGGAACCAGCATGATATAGACGAAAACACGCCCACAGCAGGCCAACTCTTGCAAGAGGCATTCCGGCAAGCAGATGAATCCATTGGCAGAGGTCTCTCAGACGAGGAACGGGAAGCTGCCCAAAAGCAGCGTACAGCATTCAGAAATAAGCTGACGGAATTATTCCACTTAGACGGACTGATGGACAAATACATTATCTCGCTGAGCAGTGGAGAGTTACGTAAGTTCCAACTTACCAAGACACTGGGTACAGGACCGCGTGTGCTCATTATGGATAATCCCTTCATCGGCCTGGATGCTCAGACACGCGACCAGCTTCGCGACCTCCTGCAACAGTTGACACGCGAGACCTCTTTGCTCATCATTCTGGTACTGAGCAAGGTAGATGACATACCCGATTTTATTACCCATGTTATTCCCATAGAAGGACTGCATATCCTGCCCAAAATAACACGTCAGGAATACCAGAAACTACTAAGCGGAAGAACCCTGGAAACACTTCCCAAGGCTAAGAAGGAATGGATTCTCTCTCTTCCGCAAAAAGACCTGACCCAAGAGTCTTTCTATCCCGAAGAAGGAAAAGAAATCCTGAAGTTCAACAATGTTACCATCCGCTATGGTTCCCGCACCATCCTGAAAGACCTGAACTGGACAGTCAACGAAGGCGAGAAATGGGCTTTGAGCGGTGAGAACGGAGCGGGCAAAAGCACTCTACTGAGTCTGGTATGTGCAGATAATCCACAGGCATACGCCTGCGACATCGAACTTTTCGGACACAAAAGAGGTACGGGTGAGAGTATTTGGGAAATAAAACGACACATAGGATACGTCAGTCCCGAGATGCACCGTGCCTACCTGAAAGACCTTCCCGCCATTGACATTGTAGCCAGCGGACTCACCGACTCTGTAGGCCTGTACACTCGTCCCAAGCCAGAGCAGAAAGAGATATGCCTAAGATGGATGAATATCTTCGGTATCGAGGATTTGGCCGACAGCACATTCCTTAAACTCAGCAGTGGAGAGCAACGTCTGTGCCTCTTGGCCCGCGCCTTTGTAAAAGATCCCGAACTATTGATTCTGGATGAACCCTTGCATGGTCTCGACCTTCAGCATCGAGCCCTTGTGAAAGAAATCACAGACACCTTCTGCAGTCGTAAACACAAGACCCTCGTAATGGTAACGCATTACAAAGAAGAGTTCCCCAAATGCATCACCCACAGCATCTTTCTTAGTCGTATCAGAAGTTGAATTTGGTCATTATCTGTACCTTATGATTCGTTACCCAATGTAAGTCTGTTTCTGCCAGTCCGTTGGAGGTATTCAGGTCCTTGCCGTATTGTGCTGATGTGACCTCGTATTCAAGACCTAGCTGGAACTGGCCCCATGTACACAGGATGGTGGGAGAAAGCCGCCACAAGCGGTTCATGTTGGCAAAACTGTTCTTGCTGAAATAGAACCCTTGAATGTCACCTGTTGCATTGGTAGCAAGGGCATCCTTAGTACCGAAGTTACGAACATAACCGGCAAACAGAATACCTTTAACTTGCTTGCCGTAAGTCACTGAAATCCAAGATGAAGAGTTGCGTGTGGGCGTATATTCCCAGGAGCCGTCCTCGTGTATACGCTTCACCCCATATCCGCCATTAAGGTTCATGTGTTCACCTGCCTGAGCAAATACTGTCTTGGCCTTCATACTGAAATCCCTATATTTGTATTGAAGGTATAGGAAGGGCGATAAGGTGGTGATTCTGTCGCTCACCTTCACCTTTATTTCCTGATCCTGTGCATTCAGAACAGTTCCTGTATGACGGGGCGAGATGCTCAGCAAATCTACACCTGCCCTTAGCAGGACATTGGAATTAGGATGGTAGGAAACGCCAAGATAGGCCTCAGGTGTATGGGCATACTTAATATAGTTGGCAGACGCTCCCTCAGGGCCGGCTGATGTGTACTGCATCTGCCAAATGGCAGAAGCTGTAAGAGTGAAGTTTTTACCCAATTGAACGTCCATCTTTATCTGCGGTGTTCTGCTAAAGGGATTAAAAGGTGCACCAGTATTAAGGGAGATTACATCAGGCAGATCGGCAGCCAAAGGGTGCCAGGCTTGTCCCATTTGCAGGTTGATCCGTGCAAAAGCATCGCCACTCATTCGCAGGCTATCCCATGTAAGGGTCATGTAGGCCTGTCTCAGACGCAGTTGAGCTGTTCCTGTACTTCCTGTCAGTCCTGCATAAAAGTCCGCTTCAACCTTCCCGCTAAAATGGGTTTTCTTCCAACGGTAGCCCTGAACATCCAATCCAAAGCGTGTTGTCAGCGACAGAAAACGCATGGTGGTCTGGGCATTAAGGTCCTCCCGTGCTATCCCTGATGCATCAGCTTCTGTCTCTGTTTGGTTCCATTCATTATCTTTGGGCAAATAGTTAAAAAGGTCACCTGTTCCGGCAAGATTCTCGCGTGTATCTACCGAAAAATAGTTTCGTACAAATCCATATAGTTTAATGTGGTTATTTATGTGTTCCTTTACCTTATCGATTTTTTTCTCTTGTGCTGGCAAGGTACTTAAACATGAAAATGCTAACAGACAGCATAAAAGTATTTTTTTTATCATCTATTTCTTGTTGTTTCTCTTAAAAACGTACGCAAATATAACTTGATTTTTGATTTTTAACAAATATATAGTAAAAAAAAAAGCAAATTCTTGTGTTGTATTAGTAATCTTACTATTTTTGCATACTCATTTAAGAATAACACAACATTTAAAACCTTATTCAAAGAAAAATGCAAAACAACAATACATATTTTTTAACTTTAATGATTACTATTATGAAACAAAAACTCTACCTATTTCTCTTTTTAACCCTTATTGGGTTACTAGGAAACAGCATGTATGTTCTGGCACAGGATATCCCAGAGCCAACGGCACAATGGGAATTCAACGATGCAGACGACCTGATGGCACCTTCCAAAGGAAGCCTGAAGATGGTTCCTGCTGTAATTGGAACACGAAGCATTACGCTCTCTACTGTTAGCGGAGCAGGAATTACACCGACCGACGGTCCCGATGAAGGGAACAAGGCTATCTTTATTCCTAAAACATCGGCTTTGAAAGTGGAACGTGCAGAAGGTGCCGAAGCAAGCACTTCGTATACCATTATGATAGATGTGAAGGTTTTGGACGCCTCTCCTTACGACGGACTGTTCCAGACAAACGAAAGAAACGGTGACGACGGTGACCTTTTCTTCAACAAGAACCAGATTGGTGTAGCATCGCTGGGCGGCTATTTCGGTAAGGTTAAGAATAACGCATGGAACCGTGTCGTATTGGCATACCGCGACGGCAAGAACATCGTTTACCTAAACGGAGAAAAGTTGGTTGCTGCTAATCCCGACAACAACGACCGTTTTAAGATTCTGCCCTTCGGTTTCTATCTATTCTGCGATGAAGACGGCGAGAAAGTGGACAATTATGTATCAGAAGTAGCATTCTGGGAAACTGCTCTCACAGACGAACAGATTAGTGCACTGGGTGGTTACAAAGAGGAAGTAAAAAACTTTGAGATTGCAACAGCCAATGACCTGATTGCATTCGCTGAATACGTCGGTACCGGTGAGGAAGCTAATGGCGTGCTGACAGCCGACATCAACCTGACCGAACCTTGGACAACACCTATTGGTATAGACGGCGCATCATTTACAGGAACCTTCGACGGACAGGGACACAAGATTACCGGTTTCGACGGAACCAGTTCGGGAAAGTTCGGCCTGTTTGGTGTAACTGCCAATGCTACCATAAAGAACTTCAGTATCGACGGTAAACTTAAAGTAACAGCAGCACACGGCAGTGGAGCCATTGGTTGGGCTTCGTCCAGTAGAATTTCGAACGTTCACTCCACACTTGAAATTACTGTCGCTGATCCCGATGTACATCATGTAGGTGGTGTGGTTGGTTCTGCACAATACAAGAATCGCATTACCGGCTGTACCTTTGCAGGAACACTAACAGAAACAGCAAGCAACAACGACTGCTTTGGTGGTGTAATAGGCTACATGGCAGAAGACACGATCTTGTTCTGTGCCAACTATGGTACGGTTACCTATTCCAACCCAGGCGGTTCTGTAGGCGGTATAGCCGCATACTTGAACAATAACGGCGGAATGATACGCGGCTGTCTGAACGTGGGTAAGGTGGCTTTAAACGATGAAGAGACGAAGCCTACGCTGGGCGGTGCCATCATGGGTAACCTGCGAGGCCACACACCAGAAAACATGCAGAGTAACTGCTGGCTGGAGGGTAGCGCTCCGTTTGCCACGGGCGGCAATGTGATGCCAGACGTAAAATGCTTCACTTCTGATAAGATGGCAACCGGAGAGGTATGTTATGCCTTGAACGGCGACCAGACCAATATCGGTTGGTTCCAGACCTTAGGCAGCGATGAGGCTCCTGTGCTCGACCCGACTCATCAACAAGTTTATCTGAAGGGACGGAAACATTGTGACGGATCACTATACACAGAATCTACCTATGCCAATTCTCCTTCGGAAGTAACACAAGACGAGCACAACTTTGTTGACGGTTACTGTTCTTATTGCGATCTCTTCGACAATAATTTCACCCTGACACCAAATGCAGAAGGCATCTACGAAATTGGCAGCGTAAATCAACTCAGGCGGTTTGCTGCTTTGGTAAACAGCGGAGAACTGAAAGCCAACGCCATACTGACAGCAGACATCGACTTCGCAGGAGCAATTGAAGACGCACAGAAGAAAGGTAGGGAGTTTGCATGGACACCAATCGGAAGTTGGGTATCTACCCCAGCCGGTAACGCATGCTTCCAAGGCCACTTCGACGGTCAGGGTCACAGCATCAGGAACTTCAATGTGAAGTCCAACCAGAACTGGTACGCTTTGTTCGGTGTTGTTTCTTCAAACTGTGTGATCGAGAACTTCTATATCGACGGTAACATCAGCATTGCAACTCAGTACACGGGCGGTATTGCTGCTTATGCACGCGATGCACGCGTGGTATTCCGTAACCTGCGCTGCAATGTGAACATTAAGAACACAAGTGTTGGCGGCCGCCAGGGTGGTATCCTGGGCACTGTACAGAC
>CADAWW010000043.1 GCA_902791675.1 uncultured Bacteroidales bacterium | reverse complement strand
CACCGAACCAATTATCAGACCAGCGATGTAGGCGGCGTGATGGATGGCAAGATTGATGCTTTCATCAAGGCTTACCTGATGGAATTCGGAGGAGGAGAGAGTTGAGAATTACTTTTAGGAGTTAAAGGAGTTAAAGGAGTTAAAGAAGTTAAAGGAGTTAAAGAAGTTAGGGAAGTTAAAGAAGTTAGAAGAGTTATCGCGGCTAAAGCCACTAAGACGTCATAGAATTGAGAATTGAAAGTTGAAAATTGAGAATTGTTTTCGTTTTTGTTAACTCTCAACTATCGTCTTTAACTTCTGTCCGAATGGACGAGCGAAGCGATAACTTCGGAGGGCTGAAAGCCCGGTAACTACGTAATATAATAATAACTTTAAAGATATAATAACAATGAAAAAGAACAAGAATTCAGAGAAGATCTCTAAGAGAGTCGCCGCTAATGGCAAAAGAGTGGTTGCATACGTTGCTATTGCACTGATAGTGATGTTTATCCTGATTTTTGCCGGAGCAGCATATCTCTTTGAATAAAGAAATGCATTTCGAGATTGAGCGCAAGTTTCTGGTTGTTGGAGAGTTCAAGAACCAGGCCTATAACCATACGCATATACAACAAGGGTATATCGCATCGGGAAACGGACGTACAGTACGTGTTCGTATTCGCGATGACAAGGGTTATCTTACCATCAAAGGTCCAAGTGGGAAGGCCGGCCTTTCTCGTTATGAATTTGAAAAAGAGATTTCTCTTCAGGACGCAAAAGACCTGATGCTAATATGTGAGCCTGGCATAATAGACAAAACCCGTTATCTTGTTAAAGCTGATGATGGCATTCATACATGGGAGGTGGATGAGTTTCACGGCGACAACGAAGGCCTGATTATGGCTGAGATAGAGTTAGGGGCCGAAGATGAGGCTTTTACTAAACCTGAATTTATTGGAAAAGAGGTAACAGGCGATCGTCGTTACTACAACTCCCATATGCGCAAGAATCCCTACAAGTTGTGGGGAGGTTGAGAGTTGTTCTTACTTCTCAAACGGATTCCCCTTGGGTGATGTGCTCACTACCCAACGGAAGACGTTTACGTATAGCAGATTGGTGGTCGCATCGGTAAAACACTCGTCTCCGTGACCGCCATTCAGATATACCATACGATATTTCTTGTTAGTCCAGACAATGGGAAAATCTCCAAACTTCACAACATCCTTAATGCCAAGGGGATAATTCTTGGGCGAGATGCTTAACAATACCTCTACATCGGGGTTCTTGCGGGGACTTGGATTCCACTGATACCATTCGCTGGAGGGTATGACAAATTCGCGCGGCAGACTTTTGGTAACCGTATGCTGATCGGTATCTGTCACTACCAATGCTGGTTGAGGAGGCCAGTTGTTGCAGTAGAAGACTCCTCCGCCAAGGAAGTTGACGAACCAAGGCCAACGTGTGTTCTTGTCGTTATACGCTGCTGCGTGGAAACCAATCCATCCGCCTCCATTTTCCATGTAACGCTCAAAGGCCTTACGCTCCTTCTCTCCATGAACAGAATTGTTGAGCCAAATCTGTACGTCGTATTCAGCCAACTGCTCGTCGGTATACTGGGAAAGGTCGGTGGTCTTGTCGTACAAAAAACCTTCGCCATAGGAAAGCTTATGGAAGAACTTCAAGGCTTGCTCAGCAAACTCCTTGTGGGCAGACTCTACGTTATTACTATAATAGATAAGGGCTTTGAAACGGGGACCGCGGGCATAGTTGGCCGGGTAGCCTTCTTGGGCCAGTGTAGGCAGTGCAAACAGAAGCAACAGAAGGGAGGCAACAGTTTTGGGAGAAACGAGTCTTCTTAACACTGTCCATCCTAACAAATAGGCAATAGTAGCTCCTATGGTATTGGCCAGCAAGTCCATCCATTCTCCGCTACGGCAGTTGGTCAGATATTCCTGAGCCAGTTCCAACAGCCCGCTCATGACAATGGGACAAAACCATCCGCATAATGTTATCTTGCCGGTTTGAATACGGTTGTGTGACCTAAGGTATTCAAACCAGATAATCAGACAGAATGCTCCGTACATCACCATGTGTGTCCATTTGTCGGCAAGAGGTACTTCAACTTGTGGTAACTCCGGAATAGGAAACAATGACAGACAGATAATAACACACGCTGTTAAGAAAGAAAGTGGATACTTTTTTGTTAGGTAGGTCATCATATTTTATGTTTTGGAGTTGTTATTTATTCATTTTCAATTTTTAATTCTCAATTGGCGCCGAACGCCACGACAACTTCTTCCAAATAGTCACTTAATCACGTATTTTTGTTGCAAAGTTATAAAAAACTTTGTACTTTTGTGCGATTTTTGTGTCAATTTGCAATTCTTTTTATAAAAGATGAATAACAGAGGTCGTTTTGGAAGCAGGCTTGGAGTTGTCATGGCATCGGCTGGAAGTGCCGTGGGTCTTGGCAATATCTGGCGTTTCCCTACCGAAGTGGGACAGAACGGTGGAGCGGCCTTTATTCTTGTCTATATTGTCTTTGTGCTTTTTTTGGCTTTGCCTGTTATGGTCAGCGAATTTGTCATCGGTCGCTCCTCGGGAACTAACATTGTACATGCTTTCCGGAAACTGGCTCCTGCCAAATGGTGGATGATAATAGGTTTCATGGGGGTATTAGCCGGATTTCTGGTGCTTTCTTTCTATAGCGTGGTGGCAGGATGGACCTTGAAATATATGGTCGATGCTGTTGCTAACCGTATTAGCAGGAATGATCCGGGCCAGATTTTTAACGCTTTTGTTTCGGATACTTGGAGTCCCCTGTTCTACATGGCAATCTTCCTGCTTCTTACCCATTTGGTTGTAATACGAGGTATAGGAGGTGGAATAGAACGCTATTCTAAATTGATGATGCCCTTGCTGTTGCTGATTATTTTCATTCTGGTGGGTTGCTCCCTCAGTATGTCGGGCTCGGTTGACGGAATCCGTTTCCTTTTACAACCTGATTTAACTAAGGTTACCCCTGATGTAATCCTGAGTGCCATGGGACAGGCTTTCTTTTCGTTGAGTGTTGGAATAGGCTGCCTGGCAACATATGCTTCTTATTTTAGTAAGAATATGAATCTGGTCGGTTCGGCCGTCCATGTATGTACCATTGACACCCTGGTAGCCATCATGAGTGGCTTTATCATATTTCCTGCAGTATTCAGTGTGGAGGGAGTATCGGTTGATGCAGGAGCGGGGCTGGTATTCATAACATTACCCCATGTGTTCAGCAGTGCTTTCTCGCATATGCCATTGTTGGGCTACATATTCTCTACACTGTTCTACCTGTTGCTCTTGTTGGCTGCTCTTACCAGCAGTATATCCATGCATGAAATATGCACAGCTTATGTGAGCGAGCACTATAAGCTGACACGTAAACGAGCAGCAACACTGGTTACTTTGGCTTATCTGGTTTTGGGTACTGCCTGTTCGCTTTCGTTTGGTCCGTGGAAGGATTATACGTTGGCCGGAATGACGGTATTCGACTGGTTCGATTTCGCCACGGCAATGTTTATTATGCCTATAGGGGGCATTTTCATATCATTGTTTGCCGGATGGGTATTGGAACGTAAACTGTTGACAGATGAACTCACTAATAATGGAACGCTCAAGATGAGAGGATTAAAGGTACTCGTCTTCCTAATCAGATGGGTAGCCCCTATAGGGGTAGGAATGGTGTTCCTGGATCAGGTGGTTAAGCTAATTGAGAATTGAAAATTGAGAATTAGTTTTAGGAGTTAAAGAAGTTAAAGGAGTTAAAGAAGTTAAAGGAGTTAAAGACGATAGTTGAGAGTTAACGAAAACGAAAACAATTTTCAACTTTCAATTCTCAATTCTATGACGTCTTAGCGGATTTAGCCGCGATAACTCCTAAAAAGAGAGTATGAGAGAAAAAAACAATAGAGTAAATTTTACCAGTAAATTAGGCGTCGTGCTGGCTGCTGCCGGTAGTGCTGTAGGATTGGGAAACGTATGGCGTTTCCCAACAGAGGTGGGTAACAATGGAGGTGCAGCTTTTATTCTTATCTACTTGTTATGTGTCTTGGCTGTTGGCGTTCCTGTTATGATCAGCGAGTTTCTTATCGGTAGGCATACTCATGCCAATACCATTACAGCATTTTCTAAGTTGGCACCAGGCAAATGGTGGCGCATAGAAGGAGTAGCAGGTGTTTTTGTAGCTTTCCTTATCTTGTCTTATTACACCATTATCAGTGGTTGGACACTTTACTATCTGGTGCAGTCGCTGAAAGGCAGTTTCCTGGAGAATAAGGACTATTCAGCCTGCTTTTCTTCTTTTGTTTCCGACCCTTATGTACCTCTATTATATGCTATTTTCTTTATGCTGATGACGCATTTGGTGATTGCACGTGGGGTCCAGTCGGGCATCGAGCGTTTCTCGAAGATTATGATGCCTATGCTTTTGCTAATCATAGTGATACTGGTGGTTTGCTCTTTCGGAATGCCTGGAGCAGGGACGGGGTTGCGTTTTCTGTTAAAGCCTGATTTCAGTAAGGTAACAGCCAGTGTGGTACTGAGCGCTATGGGACAGGCCTTCTTCTCGTTGAGTCTGGCCATGGGCTGCCTTTGTACCTATGCTTCTTATTTCACATCGGATACCAAGTTGGTGAAGACTGCCTTCAGTGTCTGTACTATTGACACGTTTGTAGCTATCCTAAGTGGCTTCATTATCTTTCCAGCTGTTTTCAGCGTTCCCAATGTAAACCCCGACGAGGGTCCCGGATTGGTTTTTGTAACTCTTCCGCATGTTTTTAACATCGCTTTTCACAGTGTTCCTATACTAGGCTATCTTTTCTCCGGCCTCTTCTACCTGCTCTTGCTTTTGGCAGCACTGACCAGTGCGATGTCATTACACGAGTCTGTAACGGCATACGTCATTGAGTCTTGGGGCGTACCCAGGAATAGAGCCGCTTTTTTGGTTTCTGTCAGTTGTATGGCATTGGGTGTGTTATGTTGCTTGTCTTTTGGCGTCCTGAGTGATTTTACTGTTTGCGGCCTTACCATCTTCGGACTTTTCGATTTTTGTGCCTCAAAGATTATCATGCCTGTGGGCGGACTTATCATCTGTCTCTTTACGGGCTGGTACCTGGATAGGAAAATGGTTTACAATGAGCTTACAAACGAAGGAACTGTTACCTTCCGTCTGTTCCGTGTCTACTTATTCCTTGTCCGCTATGTGGTGCCCTTTGCCATTGCACTTATCTTTATAAATGAGCTATTAGGATGAACCGTCGATTACCATTCCTTTCTAATTCGGCTCGCAGAGGGCTTCTCTTTTTGGAGTGGATCATCATCATTATTGTTATTGGGTTTTTTGTCTGGTCTTGGCACAAGCCAAAAGAGACTTCTGAACCCGGTAAGGAGAAAAAAACTCTATCATATAATACAAAAAAGTCCAGTGCTTCTTCCCGGTCCGTCAGCTATGCTGTACCGGTAGAGAAAGTCGAGACTTTTCCTTTCGATCCCAATACAGCTGATAGTACCATGCTGTTGAAATTGGGTCTGGCTCCTTGGCAGGTACGTGCCATATATAAGTATAGAGCGAAAAACGGGAGGTATCACACCCCAGAGGATTTTAAGCGCTTACCTGGCATGACCTATGAGTTGTGGGAACGATTAGGACCACAGGTGAGAATAGCCCGCCAGTTTCAGTATATTAACGAGAGTGAGAAACGTTCCTCCTCCTCAGAACAGCGTGTTTCGCAGGCTCATACTACTGAAGAACCTGTCGTTCTCCGTCAGACAGATTCTGTAGTAGCACATCCTCGCAAATTTGAGATGTTAACGCAGGTGGACATCAACAAGGCAGATACTGCTGAACTGATGCGCATACCTGGCATCGGCACATACCGTGCAAATAAGATTGTGGAGTACCGGCGGAAACTGGGTGGTTTCCAAAATGCGGAGCAGGTAATGGAGGCCTGTGAGTTGCCTGATGGGATTCTACAGTGGGTCAAGATCTCTGCTGATGTTCCTACAAGAAAGGTGAATGTAAATAAACTCTCTTTACAACGACTGATGAGCCATCCGTACATATCTTTCTATCAGGCTCGAGCCATCGTGGAGTACCGTAAGGCGTTTGGTAATATAAAAGGTATAGAGGATTTAAGGGGCTTAGAAGGCTTTACCCCACTTAAGATAGAGAAACTCCAACCATATCTTGAGTTCTAACCATCTCCCAGTTTCAATTCTCAATTCTCAATTCTCAATTCTCAATTTTCAACTCTCAATTCTCAATTCTCAATTCTCATGACTTATGTAGGTGAACTTATTTCCATAGGTGTGGCGTTCTCGTGGACGGCGACTGCCCTGCTGAGTGAATTTGGTAGCAAGCGGTTGGGTAACCTGACGCTGAACGTGTTACGTATGTCACTGGCTCTACTATTCTCTCTGTTTCTGTTTGGCTTCGTCACAGGCAGTGTGCTGCCGTCCGGTGCCTCGAACGAAGCCATCGGATGGATGTTGTTGTCTGGAATTGTAGGCTATGTGATAGGCGACTTCTGCCTGTTCCAATGTTATATTATTATAGGCTCGCGGTTCGGACAGCTGTTTATGACGTTGGCTCCTCTTTCTGCCGCATTGATGGCATGGATTACTTTGGGGCAGCAGATGACAAAGATGAGCATAGTGGCAATGCTGGTAACGCTGTCCGGTATTAGCATTTCTGTCCTTGGTAGGGGAGAACATCACAGGGTGTCTCTTCGTCTGCCTCTTCGCGGAGTACTCTTTGCTATTGCTGCTGCCATGTGTCAGGGAATAGGGTTGGTGCTCAGCAAGATTGGTATGGACCATTACGTAGTGACAGACGGAATGCCTGCGTGGCTGGTACCTTTCAGTGCCAACTTCTACCGTTGTATAGCCGGGGTTGTAGGTTTCTTGCTGTTGATGTATTTCCGAAGTGGACTTAAACCGTTACAGGAAGCTCTTCTTGATAAGAAAGGAATGTCCGTAGCTACAGCTACTACCATCTTTGGGCCTTTCGTTGGTGTAGGCTTTTCTCTGATGGCTGTTCAGTACACAGCCGCAGGTATTGCTTCTACTCTGATGGCAATGACGCCCATCATAATCCTGCTGCCATCGTATTGGCTTTTTCATGAGAAGATTACATGGCGTGCTGTCATAGGAGCCGTTATCTCTGTCTTTGGCGTCAGCCTGTTCTTCCTGGGAGGATGATAACCCCCTCCCGACCTCCCCGAGGGGATGAGGTAGTTGAGAGTAAAAAAAACATCAGCCAACGCTGATGTTTTTTTATGTGGTGCCACCAGGAATCGAACCGGGGACACAAGGATTTTCAGTCCTTTGCTCTACCAACTGAGCTATGGCACCAAAGGTTTTTCTTTAAAAGCAGTGCAAAGGTAGTGCTTTTTGGTCAAATCTCCAAATAAAAGGGTGGAAATTATTGGAGAGGATTCCAGCCTTGTGCTTTCAACTCAAATTCACTGCCGTCTCTGCAGATGAGTACCTTACCTAAACTTTCCTTTGTGATATATCCTATTACCTTTACGTCTTCCAACTCATTAACGGCATCGTTCTGAGAAAGGGGGATGGTAAAAAGCAACTCGTAATCTTCTCCGCCGTTCAAGGCGCAGGTTGTAACGTTCAGGTTCATCTCCTCTGCCATTGCTGCCGTTTGATAATCCAGAGGGATACGGTCTTCGTACACCCTGCAGCCTACATGACTCTGTGCGCAGATGTGCATAAGTTCGCTACTCAGTCCGTCGCTGATATCCATCATGCTGGTGGGATGTATATTGGCCTTTGCCAAGGCTTCTATGATGTCCCTGCGGGCTTCGGGCTTCAGTTGTCTTTCCAACAGGTATTCATAACCGGAGAAGTCGGGCTGACTTAGAGTTGAGAGTTGAGAGTTGAGAGTTGAGAGTTTCTGGCTATCGCCAGTTGCTTTTGCCTGTTTGATTTTTTCCTGTAAATCCTGGACTTGACTTTTGTATACATTCTCCTCTCGCTCCAACAATTGTAAACCCATATAGGCTGCACCTAAGTTGCCGCTGACGCAAATCAGATCTGTTTCCTTTGCTCCGTCGCGATATACGATGTCTTTGGGCAATGCTTCTCCAATGGCTGTGATGCTGATGGCCATTCCGGTAAGGCTGCTGGTGGTGTCTCCGCCTACGATGTCAACATGATGTTTCTCGCATGCCAACTTCATACCGTTATAAAGTTCCTCTATATCTTCAACCGTAAACTTCTTGCTGATGGCCAGACTTACTGTTATCTGCCGAGGTGTTCCGTTCATGGCATAGATGTCACTCAGATTTGCCATAACAGCTTTGTAACCCAGATGTTTCAGGGGAAAATACGTCAAATCGAAGTGGATACCTTCCATCAGCAGGTCTGTGGTTATCAGTGTCTGGGTACCTTCTGTAGGTGACAGTACGGCACAATCATCTCCCACACCCTTCAGGGTCGTGGAGTTTTCTATTTTCAATTCCTCTGTGAGTCGGCGTATCAATCCGAACTCACCCAATTCGGCTATTTCCAATTATCAAATAGTTTATAGTTTAATGTTTATAGTTTAAAGTCAGTTTATGAGTTTAGAGTTTAATATTATTCTTTCTTCACACTTTCTTCTATCTACTATTTAACTGACTATAAACTCTCAACTTCCCACTTTCCGCTTTCAATTATCGATAGCGCTCAAGAGCGTCTGATCATCTCCTCCATTAAGGCTGCCATTCTGGGCTGAGCCTCGTTGGCTGCTTTCTGTACATCCTCGTGGGTGACCTTTACTATCTTGCCGTTTACGCCCAGATCGGTGATGATGCTGACGCCAAAGCAGCGCATCCCGCAATGGTGAGCGACAATTACTTCGGGAACGGTACTCATACCTACAGCATCAGCTCCCCAGTGTGCAAACATTCTGTATTCAGAAGGCGTCTCGTAAGTTGGACCCTGTGTAGCCAGATAAACGCCATGCTTTAATTTCATTTTGTTCTCAGAAGCAATGGCATCTGCAAGATCTACCAGTTCAGGATCATATACCTCGCCCATGTCGGGGAAGCGGGGACCTGTGGGAATGTTGGGGCCGTGGAGCGGGTTCTCTGGCATGTAATTAATATGATCTGTGATAATCATTATGTCGCCAATGCGGAAACTGGGATTTGTACCGCCAGCAGCATTGCTGACAAATAAGGTCTTGATGCCCAGCTCGTACATAACCCTGATAGGGAAGGTGACTTCTTTCATGTTGTAGCCTTCATAATAATGAAAACGTCCATCCATTGCCATGATGTCTTTCCCTCCCAATTTACCAAAGATAAGCTGACCGCTGTGTCCTTCCACAGTGGACACAGGGAAATTGGGGATTGAACTATAGGGTATGCACAGTGTCTTATCTATTTTCTCAGACAAACGTCCCAGGCCTGTACCTAGAATAATGGCAGTCAGAGGTTTATTGGGCATTCTCTCTTTTATCCATGCTGCAGTTTCAAGAATCTTTTTGTACATAGTTTATGATTTGTTCGTTTAGTGTAGTTTCTTTATCTTTCAAGATTTCGATCTCTATGGGGAATACATACGTATTGTCGGAAACAGCATTTTCCAATCCTTTCAGGTTCCTGAGTCGGGCGGCATCTTTCTCCGTGGTGACAACTATCATTGGCTTCGGCATCTTCTGCGCCACACGGTTTATCTCCTTGGCATCCTTGGCGGTGAAATAATGGTGGTCGGGATAGGCGAGAGAAGTTACATATTGTGCAAATTTTCTCATATCCTGTTCCATCTGTTCTGGATTCCCAATGCCGGTCACTAGTAATACGTGCATATTTTCCTTGCGCAACTGTTCCAACGGTATCTCTCCACTGCCAAAGAGCTTTCTCAGGTTTTTGTACTTGAAGGTACTGAAGAAAAGACTTTGGAAGGGCTTAAGGTGCAAGGTCTGTTGTACAACGCGATAGCCGATTGGTGTCAGGTCGCGTGGACATTTGGTTATAATGACCATGTTGGCCCTAATCCTGTTGGATGCCCGTTCCCTCAGCCTGCCAGCCGGCAAAAGCCGGTCTTCCGTTATCATGCGATGATAGTCAATTAGCAGAATGTTCAGTTTCGGTGTGACATAACGGTGCTGAAAGGCATCGTCCAGGAGGATTACCTGCACGTCACGTGTTTCCTTGTCTGTCGTCAGTTTCTCAATACCATGCCTGCGGTCGCTGTCAACCGCAACGTATGTTTCGGGAAATTTCTGTTTTATTTGCCAGGGCTCATCACCAATCATTTTCATCGGTGAGTCTGGTTGGGCTAATACATACCCACTGCTCCGTCTTTTGTATCCCCTGCTCAGTACAGCAACTTTGTAATTCTTCGACAGCAACCGGATCAGATACTCTATATGGGGAGTCTTGCCTGTACCGCCTACTGTCAGGTTGCCGACACTGATAACAGGTATATCATAAGATTTTGATGCAAGGATTCCCATATCAAAGAGCAAGTTACGCACATCTGAGCCAATTCCGTAGAGCCAGCTCAGAGGCAACAGCCACTCGTTTATTTTAATATGGTTTCCTTCCATCTTTATTTTTAGGAGTTATCGGGCCTTTGGCCCTTAGGAGTTATCGGCCTTACGGCCTAGGAGTTACCGGGCTTTCAGCCCTCCGAAGTTACCGCTTCGCTCCGACGATTGTTCTACACGTTTTCGTTTATTAATATTCAACTTTCAACTATCGTCTTTAACTCCTGTCCGAATGGACGAGCGAAGTGATAACTCTTCTAACTCCTAAAAGTAATTTTCAACTTTCAGCATTCAACTGACAACGTCTGAAGTCTAAGTTAACTTTTTCACTTATTTGATGTTCGGGTCAAAGGGAATGCGTGCCTGTATGGGGTCCTGATTCTTGAGGTTGCGAATCAGCCCGAATGCACTGTAGTATTCATCACCCATCAGAGCACGTATGTGACTTTCCATGTAGTCGTTGGTGCTCTTGTCCAGTAATCCTGCATACCAAGGCTTGGCATCGGGATACTGAGAAATGGTATACTTCTCCACTTTAGCAATCTTGGCAGCTGCCTTTACTGCATCGTCCAGATTACCCAGTTTGTCAACCAAACCAATCTTCAGGGCTTGCTCACCAGTCCATACTCTACCCTCTGCAATTGCCTTTACGCTGTCCTGTGCCATACCTCTGCCTTGTGCCACTCTTCCAGTGAAGAGCTCATAGCCTTGGTTGATGTATGCCTGCAACAGATTGCACTCCGTTTCATTGAGAGGACGACCATTGCTGCCGAAGTCACTCAGGGCGTTGGTCTTCACAACATCAAATGAAAGACCCAGTTTCTTTGTCAACAGTTCGCTGGGATCGGGGAACATTCCGAAAATGCCAATGCTGCCTGTTAAGGTGGTGGGCTCAGCAAAGATCTTGTTGGCACCGCAGCTGATGTAGTATCCGCCGCTGGCTGCCATGCCGCCCATACTTACAACAACAGGCTTTTGGGCCTTAAGCAACTCTATCTCGTGCCATATCTGCTCGCTGGCATAGGCTGAACCACCGGGGCTGTTGACGCGGATGACCACAGCCTTAACGTCCTTGTCATTTGCCAGTTTCTGCAAATCATAGGACATTTCTTTGGCGGTGATAACGTGTTCCTGGCTGAAGCCGGAGATGCGGTCGTCGGAAATTTCTCCATATGCATAGTAAACGGCTATCTCATCGTCAACTTTTTCGTTTAAGTCCTCGGAATGAGCTACATCATTTAGGGTTGTGAAAGTAAGCTTGTCGTCTTCCTTCAAATCCATGCGCTTCTTTAAGGCTTCCTTTACCTCGCTCTTATAGCACAGTTTGTCAACCAAACCGTTTTTGACAAAAGCTTCAGCAGGAGAAAGGGGAGTAAGGGTGTCGGCCAGGGCGTTCAGCGCTCCCACTTCCATCTTACGGCTCTTGGCCACATCTTTCAGCATGTTTCCCCAAATGCTTCCAAGGAAGCTGGTAACCTGTTCGCGGTTGGCATCACTCATCTTGTCACAGATGTATGGCTCAACGGCGCTCTTGTAAGTACCTACCTTGAATACTTGCATTTTCACACCAACCTTCTCCAACAGACCTTTGTAGAATATGGGCTGGCTAGCCATACCACTCCAGTCCAGCATACCGATAGGGTTCATATATACCTTGTCGGCTGTTGAGCAAAGGTAGTAGGCACCGCGTGTGTATTGATCAGCATAAGCTACAATCCACTTGCCGCTCTTCTTGAACTCAACAAGTCCCTGACGTAACTCTTGCAACTCTGCCGGGGTGGAAGATAGTATACCGCCTTCCAGGTAAATACCCTTCACCTTGTCGTTCTTGGCAGCCTTTTTCAGCGCATCAAGCGCATTGTCAAGGGCAATTTCCTCCATTTCATCACCCAAAAGCGTAGTAAGGGGATTCTGCTCACCACCCTTTTCGGATATGATGCCTTGCAGTTTTATACGTAGAATGGAGTTGTCCTTAACGGGCTGACTCATGTTTTCGCTTGCCATCATACCTGCCATGGAAACGATGCAGATGACGGTCATAATGATGCTTGTCAGGATTATGCCGACAATCGTCGCACATACATACTTTAAAAAATCTTTCATGTTTTTTCTTTTATTAAATTTAGTGATATTTCCAACAAAAGTAAAGCTTCTTTGTCGTAGTACCAAATTTTCCCCGTTTTTTTTGCATTAAGCTGCGTGATTGTTATTTGATCTCGTGGTTTTTTTTGGGCAGTTTGACTGTTTTCCGTGCCTTTTAGGCTGCTATAAACAGATTTATCACTATTTTCTTCTTTTTGTGTTATCTAATTGCGTTTAAATTGTTAACAACGGTTAAATATTATCTTTTTACCTATTTTTTTTGTGTCCCCCTAGGGGAGCACAAAAGTTACGCAAAGATAGAAAAAAATCTGACCTTTGTCAAGTCCTAACAAGACAAAAAATAAAATTTGATAATTATTTTTCGAAAATGGCAAATATCTAAGATTTTTTTATTATGAGCGAAAAAACGTTATTCGAGGAAGGGTTTCAGACGGGTGAAATCACTCCGACATTTGATCAGTTGAAACAGCAGATTTCTGAGCTGCAAAAAGAGTGTAAAAAACTTAGCATTCAGTTGGCTGCCTATGAAAAGGAAACTACAAAAGAAAAGAAAGTTTCCCCCCACACCCTCTATAAAAGAAAAGAAAAGGCCAACAACAACGACTCAAAGATGGGCTTGAAATTTGGTTCAGAAAACGAGTCTAAAAACAGTAGTCATGAAGCATTCGTAAGTCCTACTTTGGAAGAGGTGCAGACCTATATGGACGAGATAGGGGAGCACCGTTTCACTGCAGTTAAATTCTGGAGCTATTACGAGGCGAGAGGCTGGACTCTGGGAAAGGCGAAGATGAAATTCTGGAAACGTGTACTGGACAACTGGTCAGAGAAAGAAAACATCAAGGACGCAAAGCGTATGCAGAAAGATGCCGCTGCTCCGCGTGACAATGTCGTCACCTTCCATGCCTTCAAACCTGTAAACAACACAGGTGCTGTCACCTACGAGGAGTATGAACGCATGAAAAGGGAAGGAAAACTGTAGGAAGCATTCAGCCATCAAACTAAACGTAACAGAAATCAGCAATGAAGGCAATGTACAAATCAGAATTGGCAAGATATGCCGGAGTAAGCTCCAATACCTTCCGGCGTTATCTCAACACCCACCGGGCTATTCTGGCAGAAATGGGTGTTGCTCCCAGGGCAAAGACACTGAACCCAAGGGCGGTAAAATTCATCATAAACGACTATTGTATAGATATTCCTGAAGAAAACCCAGAAAAAAGTGATTGACGGTCCCCGATGTTCACCAAAGACCACCAACGCCATTTCCGGATGTCGTACCTTTGCAATGCTTTTGAGAGCAGTCATCTTTGAGTCATTGAGATTATCTGAACAAGTAGTCGAGATAGGGGGAACAACTCATCGGGATAATCCCTTTACCCCCTAAACCCCTATCTGAACGACTCGTTAAGACTATCCGGATAGCTCGTTCATCCTATCTCGATGAAGCAAAGAGGCACGAAAACCAAAACGAAAACGAAAATCGGTTATTGGTTATTGGTTATTGGTTATCGACGAAAACGGTAAACAGTAAACGGTAAACAGTAAACTAATTTTCAACTTTCAACTTTCAATTCTCAATTCTATGACGTCGGAGCGAAGCGGTAACTTCGGAGGGCTGAAAGCCCGGTAACTCCAAAGCGAAGCGGTAACTCCGGAGGGCTGAAAGCCCGGTAACTCCTAGGCCGTAAACTTCTCAACTAAAAGGTCTATAACCTATAACCAATAACCAATAACCAATTAAAGTTTTACGCGCGCAATAATAATATAAGGTATGTTATTGTATATTTTTGATTTATTTTCAAAAAAAGTGGTGTAAAGTTTTGCCGGTTTGCGGAAATGTTGTACCTTTGCAGCCGCAAATGAGGGTAACGGGTCTCTGAGACCTTTCGGA
>CADAWW010000042.1 GCA_902791675.1 uncultured Bacteroidales bacterium | reverse complement strand
GTGCCTTAAGGCGAGTTCCTGTAACTCTAACAAATCTGAATCTTCGTTTTTCTCCATTTTAAAACGTTGTTTTTATTCAACGTTTTTCAGGGTAAGACATCATGTCTTCTAAAGGGCAAAGTTAATGATTAATTCTTTTGTATAAGCCAACGCACATCATTTTTTTACCGGATAAGAGCAAAAAAAACTTATTCCGTCATTATCCGAAGGGGAAAAAACATTTCTCTCTTCCCTTATGTTTTTCCATTCCAAAGTTTGGAATGTAAGTTGCAAAGTTTGAAATGTACATCCCAAAGTTTGGAATGTACGTTCAAAGTTTGGTATGGAAAACCTCCTTAAGGAAAGGAACTTTTTTCACGCATAGAAAAGAAACTTTTCGGGCTGCTTTCTGAGAGGTTAAATCGCCAGATAACATTTTGGGGGAAATAAAAAATTTATTCTCTTCAAATTACTCCATAATAAATAAAATATGTATATTTGCAACGGTAATTGTAAACTTTAAGCTTTGGCCGCAGGAAACTATAAAGGGAACGATAAACCGAAAAAAATAACTTAAACAAAACGCAAATGAAAAAGACAGGACTTTCTTTAATGGCATTGCTATTGTCTGGTTACATCTGGGCTGACGATATTACCGTCAACACACCTGATGACTGGCAATCTCTTTGCGGCAATGCAGATGTGTATGCCGGCGGAACTATTACATTAGCCGCAGACATCAGTGTTTCAACACCTTTCCCGGCTGCCTTTACCGGCACATTGGACGGACAAGGTCACACTATAACCTATAACCTTACTAACCCAGGGAAGTTTGCCTTAATCAACAGCACCGGCGAAGGAGCCATTATTAAGGATCTTATAATCGCAGGTACCATAGAGGCTAACACAGGTGTAGCCGGCGTGGTTTACACGGTGAACGGTGCCACCACCATCCAGAACGTGAAGGTGAGTGCCGACATCAGTTCCAACTCTTACCCTCTGAGTGGTTTTGTGGTAGAGGATAAGGGAAAACTTACTATTACCGGATGCGAGTACAGCGGAACCATCTGGTGTTATACCAGTAAATCTGCTGATTGTGCGGGCTTCATCAGCCGAGTAACGGACAATGGTGCCTTTAACATCAGTAACTGTTGTTTCAGCGGTACCGTGCGAGAAGAAAACAAGGACAATACAGCCGGAGCATGGCGCGCGTCCGGCTTCATCGGTACAGTAGAGAAAATTGCCGAGGCTGACGATTGCCTCTTCACAAACTGCGCTTTCACAGGCAAAGTCCGTCAGGGTAACGGATCTGTTCGCTTGGGCGGTTATGTGGCGAGTGCCAACGCTGATAACATCAACTACTACTTTAAGAACTGCCTGATGGCCGGTTCGGTGGAGCATTGGGTCAGCAACAGCGATCCCACTTATGCCACAGATGCCAACAACATTATTGTCAGCGCAACTGGCAAAGCAGGTAAGTTCTACAGCGAAAACTGCTATATCGTTCCTGAACTCTGTCTGATAGACAGCTACGGTAATACCCCATCTTTTACAGCAGTTACCACAGAGCAGCAGACCAATGGCGCTTTGTGCTTTGCACTGAACGGCAATCAGGAAGAAATAAATTTCTACCAGACATTAGGCACGGATGCCCTACCTATTCTGGATGCTACACACGGTCAGGTTTTTGCCAGCGGACGCAAACATTGCAACGGCGATGACTACGAGGGTGTTACCTATAACAACACATCAGGTTCGACCATAACAGACGACCACGACTATTCAGATGGTGTTTGTAACTACTGCGGACAGTTACAGTTGGACGAGGAAGGCTTCTTCCATGTTACCAGCCAGAAGGCTTGGGATATAGCTGCCAGTCGAATTAATGCAGGAAATGCCGGATTGAATATTAAACTGGAAACCGATGTCGAACAACACAGCGTTCTGGCAAACGGCTACTTCGGCACATTTGATGGTCAGGGACACAGCATAGACGTTACTATGGGTTCGGCAGACATAACAGAAGATGCCGTGGGTAAAGGAAAAGTATCGCTCTTCGGAGAAATAGGCGGTGCTACTGTTAAGAACATAACTTTCACAGGAACACTTATTGGAACCTCGAACACTGCACCCATCGCCTGCTATACCAACGGTGAGGTGACCGTAGAGAATGTGGTTTCCAAGGTGACCGTACTGCAGACTTCCACAGCAGACAACAACTGCTCGGGTATGATAGGTAATGCCAGAAGCACTATTACCTTCAGGAACTGTATCTTTGCAGGTAAGGTGGGAGCAACAAAGGACACAGGAGGATTCTTGGGATGGTCCAGCGGTCTTACCCATAATTTGGAGAACTGTGTTATGATTGGCGAGGTTTCTACAACCTCGGGATCTACAGCAGTATTCCTCCGTATCAAGGATAACAATACCGTTAACATGACTAACTGTTATTACGGCACCAACACCTGTAAGCTTATCAATGGCAACGGAAGCACAGAACTTAATGCGAATGCCAAGCTGATTGAGGCAGACCAGATTACCTCGGGCGCCCTTTGCTATATGCTGAACGGTGACCAGAGCCAGATCAGCTTCTACCAGAATCTGGGCGAAGACGAGATTCCTGTTCCATTTGCCGAAGGCCACACTCAGGTCTATGCCAACGGACGCAAACATTGCAACGGTGACGACTATGCCGATGTGACATACTCTAACCAAAAGGGCGAGACTACACAGGATGACCACATTTTCGAAGACAATGTATGTACATACTGCGGACAGATTCAGACCGACGAGAATGGCATCTTCCATATTGTCAGCGAAGCGGGCTTTAAGGGCTTTGCAAAAGCCGTGGAGACAGGTAATCCCAAACTGTCAGCAGTACTGGATAGTGATGTGACCATAGAAATGGGTCCGAGTTCAGACTGCCCTATGGTGGGTACAAATACCATGTATGAGGGAGTTTTCGACGGACAGGGACACACCATTAACGCAACTGTTGACGCAGGAAATAAGAATGGAGGCATATTTGCCAACATCAAGGGCGCAACCATCCGTAATGTGGTGGCCGAAGGTTCTGTACGAAATGCAAACCACGCCGGTTTCGTAGGAAATGCCGACAGCAAAGATGTTCTTTTGGAGAACATCATTGTAAAGATGGATATTGAGGGTGCTACAAACGTAGCCGGAATGATTGGAAACGGAAACAACCTGACGGACAAAACAGTGACATACCGCAACTGTATGTTTGCCGGAAAGGTAAAATATGTTGGTAGCGTAGGAAAGAACGGCATTGGCGGTTTCTTGGGCTGGAGCGGTGCAAGTGTCAGCTACAAGCTGGAGAACTGCATCATGATTGGCGACATCGACCTTGGTACCAATCCTGAGAAGAGCGCTCAGTTTGTCCGTGCCAATAACGGCTGTACTTTCAGCATGACCAATTGTGCCTACATTCCTGCTCCCGACCTTATGTATGTGAACGGCCACACCTCTGAAGGAAATAAGAATGCAACCGTTTGCGAGAATAGTAACGATGGACAGCTCTGCTATGCTGCTAACGGAAACAGCTTCCAGAACCCTGTATGGTATCAGACGTTGGGAGAAGATGAAATGCCGACCCTTGATGACACAAAGGGTGTTGTTTACCAGATAGTAGAGGGCTATGCCTCTAAGTCGAAAGAGGAGTATGCCGACATGATTGTCGATCTGCAGGCATTTGCTGAGGAATTCGCTAACTTAGAGGAGCATCCTGCACAGAAGACTTTGGTAGAAGCTTATATGGAGAAGATGGAGAGCCTGACGGAGTGCACATCGTTTGAGCAGATGGTCAGTGCTTATTATCCTGCCATTGAGGAGCAGTACCAAATGGTGGCTGCCAGTCAAAAAGCATACGCCGATTACATTCTAAAGGCAGAACAGACTCGCCAGTACATCGAGGAGAATACCAGCGACTTCCGAGGCGGACCTGCCTATCAGAAGCTGGAGTCTTATCTGATCGACGAGATTACAGACCCTTCTGAGGATGAATTCCCCAACGGCTCATTTGCTTATATCATCGATCCCGAAAACCTCTTCTTGGATGCCGAGGAACTGAGGGTAGAAATGGAATTTATCGACAGACTGGTGAACGACGCCCTGAACGAAGGACTGAATCCTGGTGCCGATGCCACATCGTTCATTGCCAATGCCGACTTCTCTAATGGTTTCACATCCTGGGAAGGAACGCCAATGACCTCCGCTGCTGCAAGTGAAAGTTACGAAGGCAAATACGTGGCTGAGAGCTGGTCAAGTAATGCCTTCGATATGCATCAGACCATCACATTGCCGGAGAATGGTATTTACGAGCTTACACTGAACGGAGCATACCGCATCAATGAATTGGCAAATAGCCATCAGCACTCTGCTATAATTTATCTTAATGAAAACAAGAACTATTTACCAGCAGTCATGGAGGATATGTTGCCTGCAGCCGAAGCAGAGGATAAAGTAAACTGCTGGTTGACAAGTACAAGCGATTATGCCGTCAACGATGATATGGGAGAAATCTTAGGCTATACTGTACACGGTCAGCAAGGTGCTGCTTGCGCCTTCTTTACAGGTCGCTATCCTGCACGCATTTTAGCGAATGTTACAGACAATACGCTTACAATAGGTATCTGCAATAGCCATGCGCTGACTTCAGTGAAAGAATGGGTAGCTGTAGGCAACCTGAAATTAACCTATTTGGGCAATCTTTCCCAGGCTGTTGAAGCACTGGATGCAACACTGATGAACATGAAGAATCGCGCCGAGTATCTTTTGGCACAGAATCCTGCCGAAGAGAATGCCGACGAGAAAAAATTCTATCCCAACTTCGATGCAAATCTCCGTGCTGCTCTACAAGCTAAGATAGACGCTATAGGCACCACATCGGAACCCGACGAAAAGTATGCTCTTATACAAGAGATTGGTAATCTCTTTGAGCAGATAGTAGAGTGCAAGGCCAACTACGGCAGAATGATTATGATGACAGATGCCTTCACGGCTGCCATAGAAGCTATGGCGGAGACCGGTGATGCCACTCAAGGCGAGATTGATGCCGCTTATAATGCTATTATGAAGACCATGGACGGCTACACCGATGGTCTCTACACCAGCGAGGAGGCTGCTCGCGGCGGAGATTTGGCAGGATCTGCTATGTACCCGTCATTCAGTGAGAACGGAACCATGCAGATTGCGACTGGAGCACAGCTGAATATCTTTGCGGCATTAGTTAACGATGGTAACACCACATTGAATGCAGAACTTACAAATGATATCGAGGTAGGTCCTAGCTTTGTTATGATAGGAAAGGACGGTGTTCCCTACAAAGGTGTATTCGATGGTAAGGGGCACGTCATCACGGCTAATATAGAGAAGACTGATAAGGATGATGTAGGTATCTTCGGAATGGTCACAGATGCAACTATCTGCAACCTGAAGGCTACAGGTAACATCGTTGGGCGTAGCCATGTAGGTTTGGTAGGTAGAAGCAACGACCATACCATTCTGTCTAATGTTGAAAGCAACCTTTATGTGTTGGGTTATAACAACGTCGGTGGATTCATTGGAAATGCTTCGAAGGGTACTCAGCAGTTCAAGAACTGCCTGTTTACCGGAAAGTCTGCTGTTGATATGAGCATCGGCGGAAATGGAGCTGGCGGCTTTGTGGGATGGGCTAGTGAGAGCAAAATTACAGCTTCTAACTGCCTGTGTATCGGTGAGGTTGAAGGAGCTCAACTGGCCTATTACTTCCGCGTGAAGTGCGATGGAACTATCGGTACAGCCGGTGATGGCGGATGCTACGTGACAGCCGACCACCTGTATCTGCTGAAGCGCGGATGCAAAGACCAGCAATCCGAGGTTTACGGTCAGGAGGCTTTGGTTAGCGGAACACCGCTATGGTGGGGCGAATTCCTGACCGACGTCATCCAGGTCGTAGAGGAAAGCCAGGTTCAGGACGGTGAAATCTGTTTCATGTTGAATGAGGGCAATACGGTGGATCCTGTATGGCGTCAGGATATCGGTGCCGACCAGCATCCTATGCTATTGAGCGGACACTCCATCGTTATTCAGAATGCCGACGGCAGCTATGCCAACATAATGGATGAGGACGGAATGGAACAGATCCAGAGTTTGCAACTTATAAATAATAATGATATATACGACATAAGCGGAAGGAAGATAGGCAATAAACCAGGGAAAGGTTTGTATATTGTTAATGGGAAAAAAGTTCTGATTAAATAAGAGATAGAAATCATATTGTATCACCCTAAAGATGAAATTGTATGAAAAAGTATGTTTGTGATGTGTGTGGTTATGAGTATGACCCTGAAATAGGTGATCCTGACAACGGGATTCCCGCAGGTACGGCTTTCGAGGACCTACCCGAGGACTGGGTCTGCCCACTATGCAGCGTAGGCAAGGACGAATTCAGTCCTGCCTAAGAGGTATATGGAAAAATGGTTTAATTGACCACTAGCACGAAGCCGCCTCGAGCGCGGCAGTGAACAGAAACGGGGAGGACCGTGTGAGGCAACAGTTGCCAAGCGCGGTCCTCGCTGGCATCTAAGAAACAATCGGCCTGACGCTTCTTGCCGACAATGGCGGGAAGACGGCTGAGGTCGAACTCACATTCTTGGCCCTTGCCGTTGATGCCTGCCACATACCAAGTCTTGCCACTGCGACGAGCAATGACAACACTCTCACCAGGGTAACCACTTACCAGACGGGTCTCATCCCATGCGGCAGGCAATTGAGACAGGAAGTCCTGAACGGCCTGTGGCTGGCTGAGGAAACTCTCCGGGCGGTCGGCCAGATGTTGCAGGCCGCTTTCATAAAGCACAGTCAGAGCCAGTTCGTGCGCATGAGTGGTGATATGCGGATGCTGCGAGTCGCTGAAGGCACAAGGGGTATAATCCATGGGACCGATTACGTTGCGGGTGAAGGGCAGCGTGGCATTGTGGCAGGCGGCTTTGGCTGTGAAGGTTCCTACATTATTGTACCACTCAGCACCATATACGCCTTCTGTAGAGAGCAGATTGGGATAGGTACGCTGCCAGCCGCGTGGGACTGTGGCTCCATGAAAATTGACCAGCAGATGATGTCGGGCAGCACATTCCATCAAGTCGATACAATAAGACATATTCATATTGTTCTCGCCGCTGAAGAAGTCGATCTTCACTCCTGCCACTCCTATCTGTTCACACCAGGCAAACTCCTTCTCGCGGTCCTCGAGTTTGTTCAGCCGGAACTTGGGTCCTGGGGCACCGTTTATCCAACCCACACTGGAGTTGTACCAAATCATGGGCTTCACGCCTTTCTCCTTGGCGTAGTTCACTGCATCCACTACGGTTTTCCCATCCTTCATCTCGTCCCACTCTGCATCTATCAGCACATACGGAAGGTGCAGGGTAGCAGCCATATCAACATACTTCTTGATGATGTTCAGGTCGTTGCTGCCGTGATTGTATGCCCAATAGACCCAGGAAACCACACCTGGCTCTATCCAACTGGTATCGGTTAGCTTGCTGGGACAACTGACGTCTGTCACAAGTGTACTTTCTACCACATCAGCCAAGGAACCAATTATCATTACTTTCCAGGAACTCTGCAGGGCAAACTGCTCGTTCTGGTCGGTCACGATACTGAACTTATTCTTTCCGTCGAGGCTATAGAACGATGATGCCGCATTGTCGCGATGGATATCGGCCTCGGTGAGGAGTCCGAAAATATTGCCGGGAAACTCGAACAGGGCAGGGAACGACAGGCGGTCGCCCTCCTTCAACTGGCGGTTCTTGGGATAGAAACCTTCAGCACCATCGGTCCAGTTCATCATCCAACTATTATAATAAGGTATAGTGATGGGAACAGGAATTTCGGCGTTATCGTTCATACTTTCTCGACCCACCTTTTGGAAGGCAACTCCATCATTGAACACTCGAATACGAAGCACACCTCCGCTCTGAAGAGAGTAAACGGATTCTTTTCCTTTGTTTGTGCAATGAAGACGTTTTCCAGCCAGCATAGTGTAGTCTTCCTTGATGTTGCGTGTATCTCCGCCATCGATTCCCTCGAATTCAGCAGTATAGATTTCCTGCCATTTCCCGCTTAGCTTATAGCTGACGGTAATATGGTCATTGAACTTTTCAACCTTGATACGTCCGTTGGGGGACACTTGTGCGGAAAGGCTATGTGTAGCGAACAATAGCAGAAGCAAAAGATAATTTCTTGTTTTCATGATTATATTATTGTTTTTCCCATTTACTGATATTTCGGATAAGTCCTTCGTATTTAGCGCGCTTAACAGCAGAGCCTTTGAAGAGGACTTTGTACTGTTCGGGAGTCAGGGCGCGCCAGTCTTCCTCCTTCATGCCTAACAACTCGGCAGAGGGCTGGAAGGCCTGTTCTGTTGTGGGATGCGCCTCCCTGAACTGGGGACAGGCACGCAGACATTTGTCACAACCGTAGAAGGTACGCTTAAGGTGTATGTCGTGTGGCAGCTCTCCCCTATTCTCTATGGTCTGATAGCTGAGGCACAGACGGGCATCAAGGCCCTGAGGGGTGAGAGCCGGACAAAGCGATTCCCAACCGGTAAAACGCTCGGATGCGGGAGAGAGCGGCTCGTCGTAGGCATTGGCCTCCTGCTCGGCAAAGATCTCGCCAAGAAATACAGTGGGACCGTATCCGGGAACAGCAATCAGACCGTTCTGGCAGAATTCGCCTATGCCGCATCGCCAAGCCCAGTAACGTTCCAATACGGGGGCTGTATCTACAAAGCAACGTCCCTGCAATCCGGTCTCGGTCATCAGTCGGCGCAGCCGTTCCTTCATCACATCGTGATAATCCTTTCCCTGTGCATAAAGGCTGATACCTGGCTGCTGGTGGGTAGGCATATAGTTGAGGGCCAGACTGATGATACTCTTGACGCCCGGGTGCAAGAGGGTCGGCTGCAGGCGCATCTCTACATGGTTCTGCATATACTTCATGTCGGCCTGAAAGCCTAACTGCAACCATTTCCGGAACCCTTGGGCATACCACTCCTGCACGGGTTCGGCAGGAGCCACGCCACAAGCCACAAAACCCAGACGTCGGGCCTGGGCTTTCAGTTCCTTACTGTTCAATGATGCGGAACTCATATCCTTGTTCCTGAAGCCATGCAAGGGCCTCTGGCAAGGCGTGCTTCAGCTTCTCTATACTTTTCAGGGAATCGTGGAAGGTGATGATACTGCCTGGACGCGTAAATCGCTTTACATTGTGCAATACATCGTCGGCTGTAAGCAGCCGGCTGTAATCGCGTGTCACCACATCCCACATAACGACCTTTATGCCTATATGCCGGAGAACACGGTACTGTACCGTCCTTATCCATCCGTGTGGAGGGCGGAACAGACGGGTATGCAGAACCTCGTCAGCCTTCTTGATGTTGGCCAGATAGGTCCAAGTAAAGTGCCGCATTCCGGACATGTGATTGTAGGTATGATTACCCACTTGATGGCCGCGTCGCCTGACTTCCTCTAGAAGATGGGGATATTTAACCGCATTCTCACCGACCATAAAGAAGGTTGCCTTGGCATTGAAGCGATCCAAGGTATCAAGGATGAAGGGGGTAGCCTCGGGGATAGGGCCGTCATCAAAAGTCAGGTAAACAGACTTCTGATGACGATCCATCCTCCACAAAGCATGTGGGAATAGCCAACGCAGGAATACTGCAGGTTGCTCTATTATCATCGGAGACTTTAGACTTTAGCTGTCAACCTCGCTCTCCTCCTCAGGTTCCGGGGTTTCGATGCCGGTACCGCCATAGAGTTGGTTCTGCAAAGCCTTATTAAAGGCATCCAGTATCAGTACCATATCTTTAGCCTTATCACTACCTGCAGCTTGCAATACCTCGGTAGCAGAATGCATCTGATAGAGGTAATACATGCAGTCTTTCTCGCTTTGGACAAGCATCTTCCCTGGCAGACCCATATACCAGTTCAGGTACTCAACAGCATTGGCGGCAACAGGATAAGCAATCTTCTCGGCCATCTTCTTGTCACCCACGGCAATCCAGGCGCGTGCCAAATCCAATGAGTAGCCGGCATAGTTATGAGGCAGAGTCGTTGGCGGCAACACCTTCTCGGCATATGCAATCAGACGGGCCACCTTATCCTTCTTGTCTTCCTGTAACAAGCGGGTAGCCAACTGGGCAATCATTCTGCGGTGCGTATAGCACATACGGGTAACAGTCTCATCAAGGTAGATGTCGGGATTGTCTAAGCCGCCGAACGCAAAGCGCGTCATGATGTTATCGTACATCTTATCGGTGTCTATATCCTTGCCCGTCTCTGACGTCTTGAAGGGAGTGATACGATTGGCCAGACCTTCCTGTACAAAGTAATCACCCAAGTTTCCGTAGTTGTCCTTACCTACGGTAATAGCTACATACAGGGGGCGTTCCCAGTTGCACTGGGCCAGCATCTCGTACATCATCATCTCACTCTTATAGACAGCACGTTTACCCTTCAGACTGATGTGCATAAAGTCGGGGATGCTATCTCCGGCCATCATCATACCACTACGCCTTACGGCTTCCTTATCAACAGCAAAAACAATAGAGTCTGTGGGGAATATCTGCAAATCGGGATTGGCGTTAAGCACCCATTTATCAATGATGTTACGCAATTCATATGGATTGTCGCCCAAAACCTGATGCATCAGCACAGGATCGTCTTTATAAGCCTCGATAGCCTGCTCCAGGATACCTGGACGAACACTCACGCCCTCACGGGTGCCAGCCACATACTGCAGACGGCTCCAATGAATAGGTACTGCAGGTGAATCATAAGCAGGGCGCTTCATCTGGTCGATGTACCAGTCGGTCTGCAAATAAGAGAGATTGCAGACACGGGCGTCGGTACGGAACTCTTCTGTCTCCTGTGCATACCACAGGGGGAAGGTATCGTTATCACCGTTGGTAAAAATAATGGGGTTATTGCCTTGGGAGAGGGTCTGCAGGTAGTTACGACCGAAATCACGACAAGTATAACGACCGCTTCTGTCATGATCGTCCCATGTTTGACTGGCCATCTGCAAAGGTACCAACACACAGAGACAACTCAGAACAGCACAAAACTTTTCGTTCTTAAGCAGCTTCTGCAGATAATCGGCAATGGCAGCTACGCCAAGACCAACCCATATGGCAAAGGCATAGAAAGAACCGGCGTAGGCATAGTCTCGTTCACGCGGTTGCATGGGTGTTTGGTTCAGGTAGATAACAATGGCCAGACCTGTCATAAAGAACAGGAAGAAGACAATACCGAACTGCTTCTCTCCCTCGTTGTTATTCTCCTTGGTATTACGGAACAACTGCCAGAAAAGACCCAGCAGACCTAAGAGCAAGGGCAGACAATAGAAGACATTATGCCCCTTGTTATTGCGTAACTCGGCGGGAAGCTTACTCTGGTCGCCCAAACGCATATTATCCAGGAAGGGAATACCCGTCAACCAGTTTCCGTGCTCCCACTCGCCATTACCCTGAACATCGTTCTGACGCCCGGCGAAGTTCCACATGAAGTAGCGCCAATACATGAAATTGACCTGATAGCTCAGGAAGAAACGGATGTTCTCCAACATGGTAGGAGTCTTAACGGGAACCATCTCGCCACAACGCTCATACGTCCTGGTTGTTCCCTTAACACCACCCATCCAACTCTCGTATGCCGAAGCGTGGCTGCTGCTGTACATACGGGGGAAGAGCATATTCTGCTGGTAAACATACTCCTGATTGTAACGCTGAATCTCGTAACGGTCGGGTTCTTCAGGACTGGCTTTCTCCTTACGCTGATATACCGGAGCCTTCTGTTTGCTTACAGGAACGCAGTAGTTACCATCTACTCTCAGTTGTACCTGGCTGGTATAAGCCTGACCGTAAAGAAGAGGACGGTCGCCATATTGTTCACGACTCAAATAAGTCCCCAGGGTAAAGATATCCTCGGGAGAGTTCTGGTCCATAGGTGTATTGGCAGAACTGCGGATTACAATTACAGCGTATGAACTGTAACCGATCATAATCATGAGCATACATAGCAGGCTGGTGTTCATCAGACGGGCAGAAACAAAAGGTTTTCCTCCTTTATCAAGTCGGAGCAAAACGAACAAGGCTGCCAGAATAACAATACCTAGCACAATACTACTGATGCCATATCCGTAGAAGGGAATACCCAACATGCCTACACTAAGCAGGTAAGAGACATTCATGCGCATACGGCTCTTCTGCCTACGGGTTTCCCAAATGCTCCACAGCACTATGCCGACCAATAAGATAATGTATATGATAAGTCCTGTATTGAAAGGATAGTTCAGTTGGTTTACAAAAAGCAGTTCAAACCATCCGCCCACCTTAACAATACCGGGAACTATACCGTACAGTACAGCAGCTATCAGCGCTCCGCTGCCGGCTACAGAAAACAATGCTCCCTTGAGGCTCGGATTCTTGGCTTTCTTGTAATAATAGACAAGCACCAATGCCGGTACACAAAGTAAATTAAGCAAGTGCACGCCTATGCTAAGGCCTGTAAGATAAGCTATCAGGATAAGCCAGCGGTCAGAACCGGCCTCATCGGCATGATCCTCCCATTTCAGCATCAGCCAGAATACCACGGCTGTAAAAAGGCTACTGTAAGCATACACCTCGCCCTCTACGGCACTGAACCAGAAGGTATCAGAGAAGGTATACGCTAAGGCACCCGTCAGAGCACTGGCCTCAACAGTTATTAGTTGAGCTACATTCTTCAGTTGACCGTTCTCCCCCACGAGTTTACGTCCCAAATGGCTGATGCTCCAGAAGAGGAACATGATACAGGCCGCACTAAAGAGCGCACTCATGGTATTAACCATAAGAGCCACCAGTGCAGGGTCATTCACAAACTGTGTGAACAAATTGGCAGTCAACATAAAGAAAGGTGCCCCAGGGGGATGTCCCACCTCCAACTTATAAGCTGTGGTGATGAACTCAGGGCAGTCCCAAAAGCTTGCTGTAGGCTCTATCGTGCTGCAATACACGAAGGCCGCAATGGCAAAAGTAATCCAACCCATCAGGTTGTCTACTAATCTGAACTGTTTCATTTTTTAGTCTATGTGTTTGTTTGTTTTATTGATTGTATTCTGCAAAGTTACGACTTTTTCTTCTGTTCTCCGGCTTTCTTTGGCAAATTTATTATCCTTTAACCATGTTAAGAACCATAATTAATATTCCGTAACGAATAGCCTTTCCTAAAGCAATGCTTAAGAATGTAAGGCTCAGGTTGGCTCTCATGTACCCCAGCGTCACTGCCAGAGCACTGCCCAGGACAGGCAGAAAGCAAAAGAATCCCATCCAGGCACCACGTCCCTGTAACCACCGCTGGGTCCTTTCAACCTTCTCGCGTTTTACATGCAAGTATTTCTCTATCCACTCTATCTTCCCCAAACTGCCTACCCAATAGTTGAACATGCTACCCATTACATTTCCTATAGTAGCGCTTACAAACAGAGGCCAGGGACGTAAACCGGCCAGAAGAAGGCCTGTCAAAAGGGTCTCGCTGCTGAAAGGGAAAACGCTGCCGGCGATAAAAGCGGCAATTCCCATTCCCCCATATCCCAGGGGGATCATATATTGTATTATGTCATCCATAAATTTAAATAAGCCATAATGCCGCATAAAAGTAACGACAATATAAAGAATGTGTTGCTTAGCCTGCTCTTTGTCAGAGCAAAGAAATGTGCAATAAGCGGACAGGTACTAACGACCAGCAGTGCCATTGTACTCTGAAATTCCTGAGGCTGCAAAAACAGATACAAGATAAGCAAAGTAGTCTGTACAGAATAAATGTAAAGTATCATTCTGACCTGAATCTTATCATTGTACTTTGTCTGCAAATAATGCATGACTCCCACCAGACTCATTACAATGACAACTCCTATAGATACCATCCCGTTAAAAGGCAAACTGATTATCGCCTCCCAGGAAAAGGAATGCCACATAAAATGAGCAGAGACATAGTCGAGCATGCTGTCTGTCTTATCCAAGAAGAAACACCATGTTCCCCATCCCAAGTAGGGCAATACCAGTCCTAGAATACCGGCCCAGAAACCTCGCCAGGTATAAGAACGCAGATAAACTATCAGGTAAATGTAATAGAGAAGTCCCATGGGCAGCATAACAGCAGCAAAGATACTGCCGATTCCCAAGAATAAGAAACTGTGGAATATCCATACTGCAGGATCATACAACTGGTAGCAACGGAATAGGAGATAGTAGCTTGCAGCCAGACAAACAGCAACAATAGCAGGGCCCCCAAACGGATGCATGAATGCCAGACAGGAGGCTAGCACAAGCCAGACACAAGCCATCATCATGGTACGGATACGAATGATATTATGCACAGCATTCGTCTCTATACAGATATAGGTAGTTAAGGCACATAATACCAGGCCTAAGACATTGCCTGCGGCAAACGACTGCTGTGGCCACCACCATAAGATGATAGCCAACATTGTACAGACAGGCATTGTTGCCGCACTCTCCGCTACGTTATTCTGAAACCGGTTACTCCTCAATGCTCAATAAATCTAAAGATCTGCCCCGATATCTCTGCGGAAGTATTTATCCTTGAATTGAATCTTCTGCGCCTCGGTGAAACTCTTCTGAAGGGCTTCTGCCTTGTCGGCTCCGTAACTGCTTACGGCAATCACACGACCGCCGTTCGTGACAACCTCCTTGTCCTTCAATGCAGTTCCTGCATGGAAGACTACGCTGCCCTCAACCTTGTCGATACCGCTGATGGGATACCCTTTCTGATAGCTGCCGGGATAGCCGCCGCTTACCAGCATCACACAGACAGCGCTGCGCGTATCAAATTCGATGCTACGCTGTGCCAACGTTCCTGTTGCAACGCCCGGGTCACCCATACGGACATTATATTCGATGACATATGGTTCGGGTACACCTGTAGGCGTGTTTGTACGGTTAATCAGACCGAAGAAGATAAAGCCCTTGTAGTCGATACCCTCAGCAGCCAATCCTTTAACGGTAGGACGGATGATACGGTCCTCGACCTTCTTCATCCACGCTGTTGTAGCAAAAGGAACGGGACTTACGCTGCCCATACCACCTGTATTCAAACCGGTATCACCTTCTCCGATTCGTTTGTAGTCTTTGGCCTCGGGCAGAATCTTGTAGTCCTTGCCGTCAGTCAGTACAAATACAGAGCATTCAATGCCGCTCATAAATTCCTCGATTACCACACGGCTGCTAGCGCCACCGAACATTCCGCCTAACATCTCCTCAAGCTCTTTCTCAGCTTCTTCCAGGGTAGGCAGAATCAGCACGCCCTTACCGGCGCAAAGACCGTCGGCCTTCAGTACGTATGGAGGTTGCAGGGTCTTCAGGAAAGCTTTTCCTTCGGCCAGAGTCTCGCCTGTAAAGGTCTGATAGGCTGCAGTAGGAATACCATGACGTTGCATGAAGCCTTTGGCGAAATCCTTGCTTCCCTCCAGTACGGCTCCTGCTTTGCTGGGCCCGATAACAGGGATGTCCTTTAACTCAGGATCGTTCTTGAAATAATCGCAGATTCCTTTTACCAATGGATCTTCGGGCCCGACCACAACCATCCGTATACGGTTTCTCTGCACGAAGACCTTGATGGCATCAAAGTCGTCGGCCTTTATGTTTACATTCTCGCCAACTGTTGCTGTACCAGCATTTCCTGGAGCAATATACAGCTTCTCGCATTTCTCACTCTGAGCAATCTTCCAAGCTAAGGCGTGCTCACGGCCGCCACTTCCTAAAAGGAGAATCTGCCCCTCTCCCCGGCCCTCCCCCAAATGGGAGGGAGTTTTTTCATTCTCTATCATATCTTTAATCTTCGTTAATACTCTATCTATATCAAATAATACTTGTTCGTTTGTAAAACGTAGGATTCTGTATCCTTGTTTCTTAAGTTTTTCCTCCCGTATCTCATCCAGTGTTTGTTGTTCATCTGTCTGGTGGTATCCTCCGTCCACTTCTATGATCAGATTAGCTGAAGGAGAATAAAAATCGGCAATATAATCCAGAATGACACATTGTCGTTTGAATGAAGTGTTTAACCCTTTTCCTTTAAGCTGTCTCCAAAGAAAGTCTTCTGCTTCAGTTGGATTGTTTCTCATCCTACGAGCATGTTCTTTGAGGAGAGGATACCAGTCAGGATTAGCCCGATAAAAATCATTCATACTGATTATTTGAAGAATCCCCCCCATTTTGAAGCGGCTATGATTGGAGAAGTCTTATTGCTTCCCGTAGCTTTCCCCGCCTCCCATTTGGGGGAGGAGGGGTTAGGGGGTGGAGAGGGGCTTCAGATAGTCTTCAAAATATTGTGTTATTCTTTCATGCAGATGCACACTCTTGTGCCCCGCCATATTATGCCCCTCACCGGGATAGACAAAGAAATCGGGCTGGGTGCCGGCTTCGGCACAGGCATTCAGGAACTGCAACGCATGCTGAGGCACCACCGTAGGGTCATTCATACCGATGATAATCTGCAGCTTTCCCTTCAGGTTCTTGGCCTTGTTGATAAGGCTCGTCTGCTCGTAGCCCTCAGGATTTTGTTCTGGTGTATCCATATAACGCTCGCCGTACATCACCTCGTACCATTTCCAGTCGATAACGGGACCGCCTGCCACACCTACCTTGAAGACCTCGGGGTATGTGGTCATCAGCGATGTAGTCATAAAGCCGCCAAAGCTCCATCCGTGAACACCTATTCTGTCGGCATCCACATAGGGAAGGCTCTTCAGATAGTTCACACCGCTCATCTGGTCACGCATCTCCACCTGACCCAGACGACGGAAAGTAGCCTGTTCGAAGTCACGACCGCGGTCCTCGCTGCCTCTGTTATCCAGGATGAACAGGATATAGCCCTTCTGGGCCATGTAGGTCTCCCAACTGCGACTGGCCCAATGCCAGGAAGCCTCTATGCTGTGTGCATGAGGACCGCCATAGACGTAAACCACAGTAGGATATTTCTTGTTGGCATCGAAGTCGGCGGGCTTTACCATACGCCAGTACAGGTCGGTCACCCCGTCGTCAGCCTTGACGCTGCCCATCTCGAAGATAGGCTGGTACCATCCTTCCCAAGGGTTGGGAGCTGTCTGTAGCAAAGTGCTCTTGCCCGTCTTGGTATTGGTGACAGCATAGGCACGGGGAACATCCGGCTCTTGCCAGGTATCCAGCACCCAAAGGCCGTCTTCTGACAGGTTTGCCTGATGAACGCCCTTGCCGTTGTCCAGCAGTGTGCGCTTTTTTGTCTTCAGGGAAAGCGAATAAATGTTACGTTGTAATACATTAGCCTCCTTGGTTATGATGATAGCGCTCTTGGTAGCCTGGCAGAATCCCGCAATGCTCTTTACCACCCATTTGCCGGAGGTTAGCTGCTCCTGCTTCAAGGTATTCACATCCATCAGGTAAAGGTGTGTAAAGCCATCCTTCCAGCTCCAGAAGATAAACTTGCTGCTGTCCCAGGGCAGGAAGGTAATGGGGTGAAGGGGTTCTACATACTTATCGCTTGTTTCTGTGTAGAGAGTTCTGATCTTTTTGCCCGTTTCCACATCATAGGCATCCAACGTACAATGGTTCTGGTCGCGATTCAACTCATACAGATACAGTGTCTTGTCATCCGGTCCCCAGGCGATA
>CADAWW010000041.1 GCA_902791675.1 uncultured Bacteroidales bacterium | reverse complement strand
TGAGGAGAGCCAGTGCGGCTGCACCCGTAAACATCAGAAAAACATCGCCGCAGACGATAAACGCCATACACTGATTGTTGTTATGGAACTCGCTAAGCATTGAATCTTACATCACAGCAGAGCCCTGTCGCAATTTACATTGAAAACAGGGCATGAATGCTGCGTGTAAATGCAATCAATAGACAAGGATTGTTAAAATGTCTCACTTTTAATCCAAAAAGTTTGGTATTTAAAACAGTATCTGTCCCTTGTCAGCCTTAGTTGTATTTTTGTGGCGAGAAATAGTATGGTTTACTATCACTGACATGAAAACGAGGTATAGATTTGTTTCTTTTAGCTGTTTAACTTTGCACTTTAATTGCAAGACATAAGAAATATATTTCGCACGTTTTTATACGTTTTTATAAAAAAAAGGAAAAAGATTTAGATTACCATTATATATTTTCCTTAGATTTGGTAATATATAGGTAGAAGAATCAGATAAATGGAAGCAAAAACAGCAAACGTACTCCAACGTTCACAAGATGAAACAATGCTCATCGGCCTCATTCTTGATGGCCAGACGAATCTGTTTCGTCAACTTGCCAGCCAGTATGCCGAACGAGTGCTGCAATTGGTTTCACGCATGATTACTTCTCCTGAAGATGCAGAGGAGGTGACGCAGGATGCGTTATTGGCTGCCTTCCAGAGCCTGAGACGTTTTGATGCTCAGCAAGCCAGTTTCCCCACTTGGCTCTCAGCCATCGCCTACCGTACAGCCTTGAAGTACCTTCGTGACCAGCAGAAAGTGCTCTTTGTAGAGACTGATCAGACTTGGCTCGATTCCGTTCCAGACAATGAGGCCGATATGTTGCTGAATGATACGCGCCCAGATAGGTTGGTATTCTTGGATCAGGCAGTCAGCCAACTGCGGCCAGACGACCAGATGCTGCTCAGCTTCTACTATTACGACGATAAACCCATTAGAGAAATTTCATACATTACTGGCCGTACAGAAGGCTATCTGCGTTCGCGCTTGCAATGGATACGCAAACGTATGGCCCTAACCATAAAAACCCTTGAAGCCGATGAAAAAGAATAATCTACTCCTGGATAATGCCCTCCGCTCTATAATGAAACGCAGAGCCGAAGCAGCTGAGCGTGTGAGACTCTCGGAAGATTTCACCGATAGATTGATGGCAAGCATCGAGAAACAAAAGACTCCCTCAAGGCAGAAAAAACTCTGGCCTTATGCAGTCTCTCTGCTCGCTATTGCTGCCAGCGTTCTCTTAATCCTTGTGTTCCAATATAATAAGGTAGAGCCTGAACAGCAGCCTGTTCTCGCTCAGCAGACGGAGCAGCAAGAAAGTACTATCATAAAAGAGGTAAAAGAACCATCACCAGCAAATGTGCAGGAAACTCCCGTTCTGGCTCAAGCTGAGAAGAAGCAAATAGCAATTCGGAAGCCTGATGTGTCAATCGCAACCAAAGATACTACGCTCAGCACAGAAGAACCGGTTAATCTTACCACTACTGCCGATAGCCTGGCATACTATCTGACAAAGTTGGAGAATCAGATGGGCGATTGTCGCGACAGCGTTTGTCTGGCTCACCTGAGCCAACTGATAAAGGCTGATGACAGAATTAAGGGGCTGGTGAACAAAATCATCAATAAGCAAGTGGAAACTGTCTATAAGGAGGAGATGCTGGTTGATACCACAACACATTACATTCCATTATAAATCTCTTAACAACACATACCATTATGAATAAGATTTCACAACTCGGCATTTTGCTCGTTTGCTTGTTTATGGCTTTGCCGCTCAAAGCGCAAACCGTCTCTGCGGATGAGATTCAAGAAGCCATCGAAAAGTTTTTTAAGAACAGAAATGTAAAGATAACGAATGGCTCATACGATTTATCAATAGATGAGTTTACTGACCTTCCAAAGGACAGCGTAATGGATGCACAGTTTTTCTGCAAAGGCGAAAAGCCTCTGGAACGACTTGTAAAAGCTTTCGAAGATGGCGAGGAGTATGCTGACCTCTATCGGAGTTACTTGAGAAAAGGCAATGGAATGACACACGCTCTAAAGGCAACTATAGGGCCGAAGGGAATGGGAGAGAACTGTTACTGCGTGTTAGATAACTTCCAGCACACGAGGGTTATTGTCTATGGTTTTGCTGATGGAACCCAAGAAGGTTTCGTCTTGTCATGGGACGATTTGCCCAAAGGAGAGAAAAAGGGCTTTGTCATCCGATATCTTGGTTACGACATGGAAATCGTCAAGCTTGAACAGGGAGATGACCAAATTACAATGGACAGCGTGCGAACAGCCATAAAGATTGGCGAGGTGGTGAAGCGTGAACTGAATGGTGGAGCAGGAGATGCCCAGAAAGAAATAGACACAACTTACATTGATGGCAAATGGGCAGTTAGCTCAGAATACCATCGAAAGGTAATGAAAGCTTTGGATCGCATCAGCGAAATGGGACTCAACTCCACTGATTTATATAAAACTGTGGCAACACTTGCGGAGTTCAGCAATACAGCAAGCAGCACAGAACTCGCCTCAATAGGTTTTGCCCTAAAACGTGAGGCAAAACGTTACAACGGACTTATCTCGCCTGAACTCTTCTCAATGATTTGGAATGAGCTTTACAAGATGCAATCTATTGTGAAGCGTGTCAACCCTCAAATAGAAGATTATTTCACGGCTTCGGAAATCATCCTGCGAGGCAAGATTAACGAGTCGGTTCGGCTCCTCTTTCACGACGAAAGACGGCAGCAATACCTTCGCGACAGAGGTTTCACTGTGACGAAGAATGAGGGCGGACGTTGGTACTATGCCGTTTGGGGCAAACACTATACGGGAAACAAGGAGATACCTTACCTTGACGGATGTGCCGACGAGGACGGCGTGTTGAAATACACAGCCGAACACGTTGAGGCGAACCTTAAACCGGGTATTTATAGGCTGACTGCCGCAGGACGAACTTCGTATAAAGGCAACACGGGAGCCTTCATCTTTGCTTACACGAAAGAAAACGAGAAGACGCCTTTGCTGAGGGAGATTCCCGCGAATGACGACCGCTACGGAGACATCTGGCAACAGGCTGCGATACGAATCAGAGAGGCAGACGAAAAGGGACTGCAAATCTCGCCTAAGGATGTCCGCATCACTTTGGCGAATGGCGGCATCGGTTATGGATGGAGTAAAATCGTCATAGATAACATCGTCGTTCGCGATGGGACACTTACCTATGGCGTTTCCTGCGACGAAGACTTCACTGGCATACACTTCTCAGGGCGCTGGCTCTCAGCAACCGATTTCGTGCTGGAACGCATTGGGGACTTGCCAAAAGAGTGAAAAGTGGAAGAATAAAATTATAAATAAGCACAAAATGAGAAGATTATTTGTAATCCTGTTAATTTTCGCCACCCTGACAGGTTGGGCCAAAGATAATATCATCATTTCCAAGAAAGAGGGGCGCATTGTTTTTAAGGTGGACGGAGGACTTTCTCCTGTGGATGAAGGAAAAAGATATTATTATTCTGGCACTAATATTGCAAACCAAATTCTTCGGGAAGAAAGAGTACAAGGTGCTTGCATTATAGATGCCACAAGTTTTGCCAAGAACAAACACATGAGGTATTTTGGCAAAGATGCGTTCTTCCAATGCATGGTTGAGGCGTATGCCAAACATAAGTCGGTTGTTCTCTCACCAGATATGGTGTGGCTGCTAATTAGCCAAGGTTTTGCACGCTATGTTAATGCCCATTCAGAGGAACTCAGGGCGCGTTTAGTCAGTCATACAGGTAAAATGGATTTGGTAGTGGAATCTAAGGTAGATTCGCTTACAAACAATATAGACTGGTCAAAGGTTGTGAATGATTTTGCCTCGCAGATTGAACGCTATACTAAAGATGATATAGCAAAGACCATTACTGCCGATTTCTCCACAACCAAACTTGAAGAGCGCGTTGCCTCCAAGATTACCCTTATGGAAAGCGTGAAGTCATATTTTGAGTTTATAGAATATTATGCTGCGTGCGGCATTCCCAGCATAACCCTCACAGGAACACCAGAAGACTGGCGGAATGTTCTGGCAAAAACAAAACGACTGGAAAGCTATGGACTTGGCAAATGGACAAAGAGCCTGGAGCCGATACTGGCAGAGTTTGTAAGCGCTGCAGAAGGGAATCCAAACAGAAAGTTCTGGAAGGATATTGTAAAAAAGAGAAAGGTGGAGGAATTGCAAGGCGGCGGATGCAGCAGTAAAAAGCCGACTATCTTAGACGGATGGATGCTGAAACTCTTCCCTGATGAAAACGGGGTGACTTTAGACAGCGTCTATAAGACAAAAGAAATGCCATCGGAGCGCGTTCGTGTAGAATTCAAACACAGAGTGCTTAGTCCTGTAGACGGCTCAGTAATGAGTGAGATTCCGATGGAACTATGGGCAGGCTTTGTTGGTGCTGTAGAAGACTCCGTATCCAATACACTTATACCCAAGATTGGATGGATGGTTACTTCTTTTAATGAAGAGGCGATGCTGAAAACCATCAAACAAAGGAACGACAAAGGCTATTATATAGATCTTAGGATAAAGGATGTGCCCAAAGTCCTTGCCTCTATTGAACATATAAAGAAACTAAGACTCGTCTTCATAGATGATGTGGTTCTGCCAAACTGGTTTTACAAGTTGCAAATAGACGAACTCAGCATCAAAGGCAAAGTAACGGAGGAAACAAGAGCGGAAATCCTGGAACACTTCCCCAAGGCCAGTTTATCAGATAAATAAAGAATAACGCTGAAATTTGAAACATTGGCGCCTAACAGCTCCTGCGTTGCGAAACGTGGGGGCTTTAAGATTATTTAACGCCCAAAACATATTACATTTCTTTAATTCAAACGTATATATTTTAAAAGGTATTAATAAATATGAAACAAATCACCTTCACCATCCTGCTCGTCCTCGTCGCTGTGGCTGGGCAGGCGAGAGAGAAAACTATCGTTTGGGAAAAGCCGGCAATTGCATTTAACCGTGCAGATTATCTTGTAATCCAGAAGGTAGAGCTAACGAAACAGCAGACGAGGGTCTTTTTGGGTCGTTACGAATACGCGCCAGGAATCTGGTACTGTGTGTCCAAAGATTTTTACTTGCAATCTGGGGGCAAACAATATCCCATCATCAGCGCAGACAGCATAAAGTTGGACGAGAAGTTTAATTTAGATTATAACGGCATAAAGGAGTTCGTTCTTAACTTTGAGCCACTGCCTATGAAGACTAAGGAGTTCGATTTTATCGCGGGAATGGGCGACAACGACTTTAAGTTGTTTGGTATTCATGATTCTACCTACACAATGCCTGCTGCACCTGTTCCTGCTGAATATCTGGCAGATTATCCAGAGGACGACCAATTCCCTGAGATGAAATATAGTAGTGAGCCCGCCATTGTTCATTTCAAGGCACTCAACTACCGCAAGGGAATGAAACCATATATTAAAGTACAATATGTAGACCTAAAGAACCCTGCAGAACCTACAGATGTGGGCTTTAAAATGAATGACGATGGAGAAGCAGAGATTAGTCTGCCTGTTGGTGTTCCACAGGTGGCTTGGTTGCACATGAGCAACTTTCCATGGGGGTCAAATGGCCTTCTGTATCTTTCACCTGGCAAAGAAATAACGGTATTGGCAGATATGCTAAAAGATGACACATTTAAAAACAACAAGTTCATTGGCTACAAGGGTTATTTTGCCAAGTTCGCAAAGGAGTATTATCTTTATGATACTCAAAGAGAACAAGTTTCATTGAAGGAAACGGCTCGTACCGTGGAAGAGCTGATTCACGACTACGATGATTTCTGTGAGGGTATGGCTAAACAAGTGGAGAGCACATCATATAGCAAAACATTGAAGGAACTGATTAAGCAGATATATTATGAGCCATTTGATATGTTTAGCGATTCTTTAGATTCTCTGGTACAGACAAAGGAATTCACAGACCACATCCTTAAGCATCACATGGGTGCGCTATATTCTCCGTTAAGAGAGTTAAATATCTTCTTTCTGGAAGCAAGCCGTTATTATGTAATGGACAAGGAGGCTCGTGGCTTTAATGCCGACCTTGCACGCTATTGCTATTATTTGCCCAAGTTGCTCGATGGGCAGAAAGTGGAAAAGCCTCTAATTGAGGACAGGTCGCTCTCTGCCCTTTACGACCAAGCCGTTGAGGAATACCGTAAGACCATTGCCGCCAATCAAAAAGAGTTGGCAGACAATGTGCATTATCTTGATATGACAGACGTTGCTCCAGAAAACATCTTGCAGACCATTCTTGATAAATATAAGGGCAAAGCAGTCCTGATAGACCTTTGGGCAACGTGGTGCGGACCCTGCCGAAAAGGACATAAGGATATGGCTCCGCTAAAGGAACAACTGAAAGACAAGAACATCCAGTTTGTCTATATCACCTCAACCTCATCGCCATACGAGGACTGGAAGCCGATGCTTGGCGATATCTCTGGCAACCACTATTACCTGACGAAAGGGCAATGGGATCACCTTCTTGAGTTATACCAATCCAACGGCATCCCAACCTATGCCATCTACGATGCTGACGGCAATCTGACATATTCCACCATCGGTTTCCCAGGCTTAGATAAAATCAAAGAGGAAATAGAAAAGGTGTTGAAATGAAAAAGCATGTCTTCCTTTTGTTTTTTTCTTGCTTATTTGTATATTTGTACCCTGAAACAAGAATATAAGGTAAGAAGAAATGAAAACAGAGAACTTTGCAATACAGCTCTTTGAAGGAAAGAAAGTTCGCATCGCATGGGATGCGGAACAAGAGAAGTATTATTTCGCCGTGGCTGACATCGTGCAAGTGTTAACCGAACAGCCGGACTACCAACTAGCCCGAAATTATTGGAAAGTGCTAAAAAACAGGCTCGTAAAAGAGGGAAATGAAACGGTTACAAATTGTAACCAGTTGAAACTGCCCGCTGCTGACGGTAAGAAACGTCTGACAGATGTGGCGGATTTACAAGGCATCTTCCGTATTATCCAGTCCATCCCTTCCAAGAAAGCAGAGCCTGTAAAGGATTGGCTTGCTGGGGTTGGCGCTCAGCGTATCGACCAAATGATTGACCCGGAGCTGACCTTCCAGATGGCTGTTGATGATTATCGCCGTCAGGGTTATAGCGACAAATGGATTAACGAACGTTTACGCTCGATAGAAATGCGTAAGGAATTGACAGATGAATGGCAACGTTCAGGCATTCACAATTCAAAAGACTTTGCCATCCTTACCAACGTGCTTACTCAGGCTTGGAGCGGAATGACAACAGGAGAATATAAACAATACAAGGGTCTGACAAAAGAGAACCTGCGCGACAATATGACCAACATAGAGTTGGCCCTGAACACTCTTGCTGAAGTTGCTACTACAGAATTGTCACGCCAGCGTAATTCCAAAGGCATGGCACAATCTCGTAGGACTGCGCAAGAAGGTGGCGAAGTAGCACGTAATGCGCGTACCGACATAGAAAGTCGTCTTGGTCACACCGTTATCTCCTCTGAACGTGCCTCTGACTATATTCGTCCCATTGAACAACAGAATACTGATGCGCTGCCACTTAACGAAAACGAGAACAAATGAAGAAGACACTCATCATCACCATCCTGCTGGCCCTTACCAGCGTGATAGGGCAGGCACAAATTAAATGCCACATCGAGGGCAAGATAATGACTGATAAGTATGGAGACGATGTGGTAATCTGCAAAAATGGAACAGATTTGCGCGTCAATGACACCCCGTCTATTCACTACAAGGCTGTGAACGGGCAATTCTCCTGTGATATAGAGACTGACCACATTGAGATGTTTGAATGCGTTCTCCCTCTACAGATGGAAGAAGGCTCATGGTTCACGGCCAGATTTCTCCTGGAAGATGGGACGGTAATGATTGAAATGTATGAAGACAAGGCTCCGAAAATCCAAAGCACGGGCAAGGAAGGACGCCTTCATCAGACGTTGGACAGTCTCGAAGATGTGCATTTCTGGAACGTCGTCCATGAGCTGGATCGTGAGTTGGAGGCGAATATGAAAAAATACTTCAAGCCCGATTTCGTTTCTGCATATCAGATATTAAAGAGTAGCGAAGCGGACAGTCTGCCCAAGGAATACTTAGACAGCGTCAAGAACGTACTTAACTCTTATTATGACGATGAACGAGAGGGCTACAACGACGAAGGATGGGCATTGTGGCAGCAGCGGAAAGATTTAGCTGGCAGAGTGCGTCCTTTCCGCATCGAGTATTATACAGAACATCCCATGCTATGGGCATACTATGACGTACTTGATGCGTATGAAAGGCTTAAAGACGCAAAGTATTTCACGGACTTTAATCCTGCTCCATACGAGCAAATGATTAAACTGTACGATGAAAAACTATGCAAGTTGTACAAAGAGCATCCCATACATAAGAAGATAGTTTTGGCAATGATTGCTCGAAATCTTCAACCCGGCAAGCCATACATCGGCTATCAAGTGCGCAACACAGATGGAAAACTTGTTCCAATCTCATCTCTAATAAAAGGAAAGGTTGCGCTTATAGACCTTTGGGCTTCGTGGTGCAGTCCTTGTCGCAGGCACAGCATGGCTATGATTCCTATCTACGAGAAGTACAAGGACAAGGGCTTCACCGTCATAGCCATTGCTCGTGAGCAGCAAGCCAAAGATATGACGGATGCCATGAAACACGATAAATACCCATGGCCTTCGTTGTTAGAACTGAATGATGAGAATCGAGTTTGGGAAAAGAACGGCATAGGCAATGCTGGTGGTGCTATGTTCCTCATCGATCGCGACGGCACCATCCTCTCCACCTCCACAGAAGCAGAGGAATTGGAGCCGCTCATAAAGAAAGCTTTAAATATTGAACAATAATAGACCTTAGGCTTTAGTAAATAAACAAAAACTGAAAACATAAACAAAAATAACTTCGTACGATAATGTTAACTTTTTGTTGATGTTCACGTTGAAACATATAACAATTATGAAAAAGACACTCATCATCGCTTTGCTGGCAATTTTCACAGCGACTATACAGGCTGGGAATCTCACCGATATGACTGGCAACGATTGGCAAGACACCGTTTCATACGCTGCCGATTCCGTAACGATATCATTTCAGTTGGCAAGCAAGAAATCGGGTGAAATGGCTACACTTATCTATCCAGATTTTCTAAGTTGTGAGGTAACCACTCTAAAGCCTATAACAGACAAAGATGGGCGATGGACGGTAATGATTCCTGCCTACCGCACCGTTCACGTACAGATATGGGATGGTAATAAGATTCATGGCATTGTGTGGGGCGCAATAAATCTCTTCTGCCGACCTGGGACAATGGCGGAAATTCATCTTGACGACATCAACGACCGTATTGTTTTCAAAGGCGAGAATGCCGAAGCACATAATGCCCAAATACAGCATTATCTGAATGTTGACGATTTTCACGGCAGCATGTTCCGCATGGATATGCAGGAAGCAGCTAAGGTCATCCGTCGCATTCGTGAGCGCAACTTCCATAACATCGACACGCTTTGTGCCGCTCATCCCAATTTACCAAAGAGATATGTGGAGTCTTTGCGCCAGATGGCTCGCTATAGTTTTGCTATGGATATGACGCAGAACGTTATGGGTCATGTGATGGATTCTATCTTATCCATCGTGAAAAGCGGCGAAAAAACTTTGCCCAAAGAGCATCTTGCCTTGTTGCGCGAAGCAGAAACACAGGAACTGTTGTTTCCGAGAAGTCCCCTTCCATGCGATGCAGCACGTTATTTCCACGATATTGTCTGGCTGGAGAAAATGGTTCAAAAAGGTATTGTTAGCGAAGAAATTGACACAGACTCCGATTGGCAACTTCAGGAATTGGTTACCAAATATGATGTCATCAATTCCCTCTCTGCCTCACCTGATGTAAAGCAGATAATGAAGAGCGCTTTGGCCCTTCCTTTATGCGAAGATAAGCAGACTGCAGAAAGAGAGACTTTCCTGGAAGGTCAAATGTCGGCAGAAGTACTTGAAGCTATGCACCGCCTCATTCGTCAGAAGAAAACGGAATTTGCCTCGCTTCCAGAAGAAGAAATTGTCACATTGGAGGAAACACCTCTTGACAGCCTGATTGATGGTAAGGAGATATTTCAGAAACTCATTAGTCCCTATCGTGGTCGTGTGATATACGTAGATGTTTGGGGCACATGGTGCGGACCGTGTCAGCGTGAGCTGGAACATTTGCCTAAGTTGCACGAAGCACTCAAAAGCTTACCTGTCACTTATATGTATCTTGCCAACAATTCTCCTGAAGAACTCTGGAAGAAGGCTGCCAAGCGTTTCGGGCTTGAAGGAACCGACCATGTGAACCTTCTCTTGCCAAAAGAACAACAGAATGCTGTTGAACAATACCTTGGTGTTCGAGGCTTCCCCACCTACGTTCTCGTCGCCCCTGATGGTACCATCGTCACCAATCAGGCACCTCGACCCAGCAGCCCTTTAGATGTTCGCAAAGCAATTCAGAAACTTGTTGAATAGAAAACAGAATATGAAAAAGACTCTCATCATCGCTTTGCTGGCACTCATCGCTGTAGTAATGGGGCTGAAATCATTTCATCTTGCGAAGCTCGGCATCCACGACATAAAGGTCGCCATCCTTGTCAACCAACACATTGCGGGGCAGCAAGTCCCACGCCTCGTATGTGCCGTTAGTGAAATGCCCTTCGCGATCAGTCTTTGTGAACCCCAGGGCTGCCATGTAGGTGTCAATCATCACCTGAGTGGCAGGACGAGCATTCTTGACAAGCCGCTGTCGGAGTATCGGCATAATTGTCCGCCCCTCAAAACCTGTGAAGCCATAAAGGGAATAAGCCGTATCAAGGAAGATGCTGTTATGCCATACGGTTCGTTCTAACAAGCGAATAATAGAACCGCAATTAAAAAGGTTGTTGACCTTGTAAATTATGTCATTGGAAACGTATGTGTCGTTCTCATTGCCGCAGGGACCAAGTGAGCCGAATCCTATTACGTCGGAGTATGGAACCCATAGATTTTTTTCCTTCGCGTATTGTTCTACAATACGTTCTTCTGCTTCGCGGCTACTTACATGGCTTTCGCCGCCTCGTAGTTCTGCTTCATATAGTTGGCAGCGTCTTCGGAGTTCATCGGCGATCGCGAGGATTCGTCTATCTTCCGAATCTTGCGCTCTGTCGCTTCCTTGTGGAACGGATTGAGGTAGGTCATGGCTCATCATTTTTACTTGTTTTATGCCGCAAAGGTACGAAAATAATTTGAATAACATCACATTAGACAAAAATAATTTATGAACATGAAACATGCCATCCTCACCATCTTGCTCGTCCTCTTCGCTATGGCTTGAGAATAATTTTGTCTGTAGCAGAAAAAAGTTTTATCTATAGGCATAAAGATGTTCTGCTCGCCGCATAAAGATGTTTTATCCATTGTTAAGAAAACAAAATATTAGGGAATTCTTGTAAAGTTATTCGGAGATTCCGACGGAACACCCTAACTTTGTGTCCATAAAAACGAAACAAATATGAAAAAAACTCTCATCATCGCTTTGCTGACACTTGTTACATTAGCCGGGCAGGCGCAAATCCACTATCGCCTTGAGGGCAACATCGGACATCCTGAGTTCACGGGCATCATGTCTGTGGTAGATCTTCTGAAGGCACAGGAAATCTGCACGATAGAAGTCGTGAACGGCATCATCACGCCGATAGAGGGCGATTTGCCTGAAATGGCTTTGTGCAACCTTAACGACACAACCACCGTGCTCGTGCAGACAGACTCCGTGCCATATACAACAAGCAAATTGTCGTTGAGCTGGTTGTTCATTGACAAAGGAACAACCCGAGTGGAAGGAATGAAAGAAAACTGGTTGCAGCAGAGCGGCACACCTGTCAGCGACGAAATAGCAACTTTCAACCGGCGCATGGACGAGACGGAGGATAAGGCGGCAGTCATCTATGATGTTATCTCTCGTCATACACGCGATGTCTATGGTATTATCCTCCTTGTCAACGAAGGACGCGTGTATTTAGATGCAGCCCGATGGATTGAACTTTACGACAAGATGATACGCGAAAATGGAGAATACATCAGCAAGACACCCTATCTCTCTGGCGATTTGAAACGGACGTACGACAAGCTGAAAGCGCAACCCGTGACCAGCGTGGGTAGCATGTTCGTGGACTTCGCCGTGGAGTACGAAGGCAAGACAACGAAGCTCTCTGACTATGTGGGCAACGGGCAGTATGTGCTCGTCGATTTCTGGGCATCGTGGTGTGGCCCTTGTCGAGCCGAGATTCCCAACCTCATTGCCGCTTACAACAAGCATAAAGACCAGGGCCTGCAAGTCCTCGGCATTGCCGCATGGGACAAGCCCGAAGACACGCTGAAAGCCATCGAGGAAGAGAAGATTCCCTATCCTCAAATCATCAATTCGCAGGAGATAGCCACAGACATCTACGCCATCACCGGCATCCCCGAAATCATCCTCTTTGCACCCGACGGCAAAATCTTGAAGCGCGGTCTGCGCGGAGAACAAATCGAAAGAGAACTGCAGAAAATCTTTGGCGAGTAAACCGATATCTCAGCCCCGTAGGAACCATCCCGCGGGGCTTTTCTTTGCCCTTTTACGACTAAAATGCGCCAATTGCAGGATTTCTTTTAACATTTCTGCCCTTAGAGGGATGGACTTCCGAAAAAATGTACTACTTTTGCTGTGTTAAACATTATAATTGCTCATAATTATGGCAAGACCAATTAAAGAAACACCTACTTTGCGTGGTCAGGAAGCTCGTGATTTCGAGCAGAAAATAATACACCCAAAGTCCGTATCTCCTAATGATGTTAGGGATGCACGTGACTCATATAACAGAGTGATGTCTATTGCAAAATTCACATTCTGATATGTCGCTTTCCTCATTTGAATTCATCCCATTAACAGAAGAACTTGAGTTGCTTCCCTTCAGATGCAAGGACGAAGACTTGAATAATTTCCTTTTTGACGACGCAAAACACTATCTGGCTGAACTGATGGCTGTAACCTATCTGTTCATTGACCCCGCGACCCAGCAGACTGTTGCCTATTTTAGCCTGCTGAACGACAAGGTGTCATACGACCCAGAGGAACACTCTTTTTGAGGTGTCAGGGGCTGAAGTGAACCCCAGTTGGATAAACTTAAAAAAATAATTGATATGAAGAAGTTCCTTTTATATTGGATGTCCATTCTATTGATTGCAATCGTTAATGTTGGCTTTGTATCGTGTGGCGATGATGGCAATGATTCAGTTGAGACCACATTCTATGCTGTTCTGAAAACTCCTTCTGGTACAAGGCTTAATGGGTGCGTATATGTATTCCCCAATGCCTCAGACTATGACCCCGAATCATTCAAAGAAGGAGAAGTTCGCGGTAAAGCTACTATCTCACATAAGGATGGTACTATTGTCAATTCATACTCTTATGTGATGTGTTCAACGGAAGAATTGGGCGTGTGGCATCATTATGACCGTGAGCCAAGTTACGACCCTTGGTTGCACAGTTGCAATCCAGGCACCTATTATATGATAGCAACTCGCACGGGATGGTCGTGGAATTATGCATGGATGTCCAAAACAGTAACGATAAAAGCTAGTCAAGGAAACTTGGAAGAGTTCGTTTTTACAACAACAAACGGCGGTTACCAACACGAATAAATGCATTATGGAAAGGCTGTTGAACATTCTCACGAAACTCGACAAACGGCACGTCTGGATTCTCAACTGACAGAGGTTCCTGTCCCTTGTCAGCCCAGAAGGAAGATGTAAGATGTAAGAAGGAGTAAACCAATAATAAATGATAACGACAATGAAATCATATAGATTAGCCATACTTGCCTTTGCTGTTCTCGTATCAGCAGCCGTTCATGGGCAACTTTTCGTTCCACTTGGATTGGGAATTGAAACATCTGATCAATTGCGTCAGATCTTCCAACCACAAATGTATGTTGAGGGCGACATCCTTTATGTATGTACAAAACAGGGTCTTTATTCCAAGGATTTAACAAATAACGGAAGCGAGTGGCAGTTAGCGGGATTCGAAGGCGTTCCTATTCTCGACTATGTCCGCAGAGGAGATGATATCTATGCCTTGTGCTTTAACGATAAGAATGATGTATTTCTGTTGTCACATGATGGCGGAAAAACCTTTGAGGATGTTACTCCTGATGACTTTAGGAATTTTATAGACAAGTATGGACATGTGTTTTGGTATTTTGCTCGGCATCCCAAAGACCCAAATACATTCTTACTTTCATCTTTCCATGCGGCTGGTATATTCCAAACTACCGATTTTGGACAAACTTGGAACAAGCTTTCATCTTACGCCCCTGATTACTTAGGATACCACGCACAGAATCCGGCAATAATTTATGAATGTGGTGGCGGAGGGTTTACTGACGAAAAGACAGATTTTAGGATAAGCTACGATGGAGGAAAGACATGGGAAGAAAAAGCCAGTTGCTTACCAAACGGCAGCGAAGTATCTCGTATAGCATTCCATCCTACTAATCCCGACAGATGGATAGCCGGAGGTTTTCGTTGCGTCTATACAACGAGTGACAACGGTAAAACATGGGAGACACAACACTTTATTGGTGATTCTGAAAGAGAGACGGTATGGCGTCATCCAACTTACGACAACGAGAATGCTGATATTGTATATATGGCAGGAGGATATCATCCTAAATACATGAAACTTATGTGCTCTACTGATGGTGGAACCACATGGAACGACAAGTTACTTATATACTCACAGTCGGATGTTTATATGGTATCAAAAGCCGATTTAATTGAGCAAACCACATCTATCAGTGAAAAAAGCCTCACCCCAGTCGCTACGAGAGAGGGAGGAGCCATCTACGACCTCAGCGGTCGTAAAGTCAATTCTCAATCTTCAATGTTCAATGGACTAAAGAAGGGCATCTACATTCAAAATGGGAAAAAAGTTCTTTTTTAGACCTTAGACTTTAGGCTTTAGCCTTCGCTAACCGCTAACCGATAACAGTTGAGAGTTTAGAGTCAGTTTATAGAGTTTAGAGTTAACAAGTTGTTTCATTTAACATTGAAACTTTGTTTCGAGCCTGCTCACGTTGATTTCATCGACCTCGAACGCGGTTGACTTTGTCGAGTTCCTTCGCGACTCGGGATAGCTGGAGCAAGCTCCGCTCTCCGCTCGCTGCTCCGTCACTTCGTCCATCAGAGTACGAGCACTCATGGCTCTCGCTGCTTACTCGGTTCGGCAATAATCAAGCGAGCTTGTTATGGCTCTCACTTACTCGCAGCCTTTACCATTTAAAACGACAACTAAAGATTTAAAAGGGGTGTAAAAGAAAATAATCAGGTACTTAAGTCTGTCTCAAATCTCAAATCTCAGTATCTCAGTTTTGACCTAGAAGTCCAAAAGAGCTTACTATTATATTATATATTTTATATATAATATAATAGTAAATCAAAATTCACTCATTTTTCGAAACTGAGATTTGAGATACTGAGATAACTGAGATAATACTTCAAAAAATTAAGAAAATTATTGCAGAAATATTCGGACATTCTAAAAATTTGTTGTACCTTTGCAGTGTCAAAAGAAAGGGATGAAAATTTACTCCCACACGAGGCGGTAAAAATTCCCACGTGCACTAAGAATTTTTTTCACTCGTGAGAGAAAAATTTTAATTGAGAATTGAAAATTGAGAATTGAAAATTATTTTACATTCCTGACTTGACAACCGTAAACCGTAAACGGTAAACGGTAAACTAAATTTATTAACCATTAAATCTACAAAACTATGTTGAAAGTTAAAGCAAACGAGAAACTACAGAAGATTGGCACCTTTACCGGCATTTACAGCTACATCATGGGAATCAGTACTACTTGCTGTAAGCAATCAAAAAGATACCTGCAGATGCCTTTTTGCCCCCAAATAACTAATTCTAACATTAAAATGAAAATGAAAACCATTAAAACAATGGCCTTTTTGGCTTCCTTTTCTCTTTCCGCTCTTCTGATGGCGGGTAATAATGTTGCTAAACTTACGGAGCCGCTGAATGATGGAGCGTGGGATTGCTCTGTATGGCTTTCCGTGACGGATGCCCCAATTATTACCGGAACGGTAAATGATGGAACGAGAGCCGCCGACGGTGCCAACTGGTTCGTGTCGGATATCAAGAACGAGAAGAAGGTGGTAAGTGCCAAGTGGATGACCGTAGGTCTGGGTGTCTATGACCTTTATATAAACGGCAAGCTGGTGGGCGCAGAGGTGCTGAAGCCCGGCTTTACACATCCCTTGAAGACCAAGCGTGCCTTTACCTACGATGTCACCAAGATGCTGGTTACTAAAGCTGGGGCCGAGAACCAGCTGGCCGTTCAGGTAACACCCGGATGGTGGGCCGATAAGATTGTGACTCCTGGCGGTACCAAAGGGATGTACGGAACGAAGTGCGCCTTCCGTGGCGTGTTGGAACTGACATATGCCGACGGTACCAAGCAGTTGCTGGGTACAGATACAAAGACATGGAAGGCTGGTATTGCCGGTCCGGTGAAGCATTCTGCTATTTTCGACGGCGAGGTGTATGATGCCCGTGTAAAGCAGGGATTCGAAACACCCGAACTGTTGAAGACTCCCGAGGAGAATAAAGAGTTCCGTGGACAGATTTTCCCTACGAACGGAGCAGAAATCTATATGCGCGAGGACCTTACTCTTCTGCCCGTGCGCACCTATGTATGGGAAGGTGTGGAAGGTGCCAGCGAGGAGGCTTATGGTACTATCAAGATTAAGAGGGAATACAAGACGGGTGAGCCTGTAACATTGCACAAGGGCGAAACGCTGGTGGTTGACTTCGGTCAGAACAGTTCGGCTGTGCCCAGCTTTGTCTTCAGTGCTAAAGAAGGTACCAGGCTGATGTGTCTGCCCTCTGAGTTGCTGAACGACGGCAATGGAGCCAAGAGTCGCGGTATGGACGGCCCTGAGGGTAGTGTGCACCGTCTGAATCTGCGCATCCCCGATACGGGTATGCAGCTGGAATATACTTTCAGCGGCGAGAAGAAACCTGTCAGCTTCCGTCCCCAGAATACTTTCTTCGGCTACCGTCTGATTTCTGTTACTGCAACAGACGATGTTACCTTCAAGAGCATCAAGAGTGTGCCTGTGACATCTATCAGCAAGGATATGGAGATCGGCACCGTTACAACGGGCAACGAGCTGGTGAACAAGCTTATCTCGAACACCGTATGGGGTCAGCGCTCCAACTATCTGAGCGTAACCACCGACTGTCCGCAGCGTAACGAACGTCTGGGATGGACAGCCGATACGCAGGTGTTTACCGAGACAGGAACATTCTTTGCCAATACCGACCGCTTCTTCCACAAGTGGCTGCACGATATGCGTGACACACAGAGTGCCTTGGGCGGCTACCCAGGTGTGGCTCCGTTTGCACAGTATGGTGCCAGCGACGGCGATATGATGCGAGTAGGGTGGGCCGATGCTGGTGTTATCGTTCCCTGGACGGTCTGGAAGCAGTTTGGCGACACGAAGATTGTGGACGAGAGTTGGGAGTCTATGGAGAAGTTCATGAATCATGTGAACGAGACCAAATATGACCATAATGCCCTGAAAGCCGAAAACAACAACTACCAGTGGGCCGACTGGCTGAGCTACGAGCCTTTGGAGAGTTGTAGCGGCAAACAATACGATAACGGTGCCCTGAAGCCCGATGCCGAGGCTTACTGGAACTATCTCTGTGCCAGCTACTGGCTGATAGATGCCGGCATGATGCGCGATATGGCAGAAGCTACGGGTCGCAACGTGCAGAAGTACGAGACTATGGTACGCGAGGCTAAGAGCTATCTGCAGACAAAGTTCCTGAATGCCGACGGCACCTTCAAGACAGAGATTCTGAACACCATGCAGACACCAGCCCTCTTTGCCCTGAAGAACCAACTGGTAAGCGGTTCGGCCAAGGAGGCTATGGTGGCCCGTCTCCGTCAGAATTTTGCCGACCATGGTAACTGTCTGCAAACAGGTTTCCTGGGCACCAGCATCCTGATGCAGACACTTACAGAGAACGGTATGAGCGATATAGCATACGAGCTGCTCTTCCAACGCAAGAACCCCAGTTGGCTCTATTCTATAGATAACGGCGCCACCACCATTTGGGAGCGCTGGAACAGCTACATGAAGGACAGCGGAATGGGCCCGCGTGGCATGAACAGCTTTAACCATTATGCCTATGGCTGTGTATGCGAATGGATTTGGGAAACAGCTGCCGGCATCGCTGCAGATCCCAAGCTGCCAGGCTTCAAGCATATCATCATGGCTCCCGTTCCTGACAAGCGCCTGGGGCATTTGACGGCCGAATACAAGAGTGCCGCAGGTACCATTAAGAGTGCCTGGAAATACAATGGCGACCGCTGGACGTGGAAGTTCACTATTCCTGAAGGTGCCACAGCTACAGTAAAGCTTCCCGGCGAGACAACCTCAAAGGAGTCTCGATTTTTTTTTCGTGATTATGCGCGGTTTTTCGTGATGACAGAGAATGATGTACAAGGTTGGGGATAAGTTGCTTATCTTTGCAGAAAATAATTTCTGAGAATAGTAAAGAACAGAAGAGGAGGCGCCTCTTATCGGGTCAGCGAGAACTTCATGCTTAGACCAAAGTCCTGGGTAATGGTGGGGTAGCTGCTGCTGGAGAGCAGTGGCTGCGAGCGCTGACGGTCGTAGAATATGCTGAGGGTAGTCAGTCGGCTTACCGTATAGTCAAGCTGGGCACTGGTCTTGAATGCTTTCTGTCCGCTGGTAGCCTCGCAAAGACCGGTCTGGATATCGCGTTTGATAGCACTTTGGTTACGGATGCTGAAGTCGAAGCGCATAGACAGGCTATGTGCGAAGTTGCTACGGTTACTACGGCTGCTGTTGTTGGTGTTGGTATTGTTGTTATTCTGGTTAGCAGCTCCGTTGCGGTTGTTGGCATTATTGCCGTTCTTGTTCCTGAGTTTATCTCTAGCCTCCCTGCGTGCGCTGGCGGTCTTGGAACGGAAGAGGTCGGCAATCTTGAAGTCGTTAATCTTATAACCCCAACCGATGACAAAATCCTTAGAGCCGGTTTCGTTCAGCTGGGCGCTGGTAAGGCTGAGGTTCAGCACGCGGGTAGTGCGGTATTCCACCTTTAGGGTCATGTTGTTATTGAACGTCATGTTCAAGCCCATCAGAGGTGCAAAACTCTCGTTGATGCTGACGGTGCTGATGTCGTACATGGATGAGGGCTGGTACTCGCCTGTGGTGGTGTTCTGTACAAATCCCATTCCGTTTCCGGCTCCCATACACTCCAGCCAGGAACTGTATGAATTATATGAACCGACAGCGTATATGCTCTTGTAAGCATGTGTCAGGGTAACGCTCTTCAGATGGTCACGAACCCAAGGCAGGTTGCTCAAGCCTTTATAGGTAAAGGTCCAGTTGGGAAGCATACGGGTCAGCGATGGGAAGATATCCATAGAGCCGGAGCCTGTGTAGGCATTCAGGAAGGCGGGTATCATAACATCGGGACCGAATTTGTTTACGGGTGCATCCGTTTCGGGGTTATAATTGCCGCTCTTACCTGTTCTGACCGGATACTTAACGCCGGCATAACGTTCTGCAACACGCTGCTGATAGACATCCAGATTCTGGCAGAACTTCTCGAATGGCGCGCTATAATAGCCGTTGGCAGCTGAACCGCCGCTGGCAAAAGCTGTCTTAATAGAGATGGTGGTAATGTTGAACGAACCGCTGTGGGTAGAGGGGAAGAAACCGTCGGCATCGCGGTACATATACTGGATGCTGCGATTCCGGTTATGGGTTCGGCTCATGTTCAGGTCGATCTTGAAATCTGTGAACGGCTCTAATGACATCTTGACCTGAACGTCTTCTGTTGAAGCGGAGTTGGCTGGTGACGAAACACCGTCTGCGCTACCCAAAAGCCATCCGCGCTCTTGTGCTCTCTCGATGTAACTGTCGTTCACAAAACCAAGCCCGAAGTCGATACCTGGCGCCAGGAATCCGTTGTTCTTGCCCTGACCTAACAAATCACCGATCTCGGGATTGAAGCCGGGCAGCGTCAGATTGTAGGTGTTGCGGTATGAGATGCTGATGTTGCGCAACGACATAAGGAAGCGGGCGCCTGCCTGAGCCCAGTCGAACCATTTCTTTTCTGATAGTGCAGGCAAGGCTACTACGTTAAGGCGTATCTTGGTGGTGTCGACGGGTGTCTTACGCAGGACAAGGGTATTCTCGTCTAGCTTTTTATAATAAATCTTAAAGGCATGACCGGCAGTATCGAGGGCTGTGATGCGCAAGCGCTTGCTCTTCTGTCCGTGTTTAATGGTAATGTTGCTGTCGGGCAACAGGGTGACTTCTTGGGCAAAGCCTTTCTTCTCGGGTGCTTTCTTCTGACTGATACCATTCTTGTTGGTCTGTCGGTTGCTCTGGGCAGCTTTCTGGCGGGCGAGGATAGAGTCGACGGGTTCGCCGGTCTTCATGGCTTCTTCCTCGGCCTGAACACGGGCATCATTCTCTTTCTCTTTGTCTTTCTTCTTGGCATCCTTCTCGCGTTGTTTCTCTTGTTTCTTCTTGCTGGCTTCAGACTTGGCATTAGAAGCGGAGAAGCGCTTGTTGACCTCCTTCAGGAAGTTACTGTGGTTGTAAATCTTCTCCAGGTCGATTTTGCCGTTCACATTGATATTACGCTGTGTGTTGATGGTGTTGCCCAAGCTCCTTCCGTCTTCCAGGACACTGCCTCGGCGCCATGAATAGTTACTGTTGTAAGCCACATCGGCAGAAAGCCAGTCGGTAACAGGAATCTTGTCGAAGGGCACCTTGTAGCTGATTTGTACGCTTTGGCTATAATCGAGCGGACGGCCAAAGTGCAGCAGGCTGTGCTTAATGGAGTCTTTCCAGGCCTGATACTGATCGGGATAGAGGTCTTTGTTGACCTGCATATAAGGTTCTTCGATCTCGGCCCTTGTGCCACTTTGGAAAGTAAAGTGCAAAGCCTTGAATATGTCCCAGCGGAGTTGGAAGCTACGGTTCCAGAGGAAACTCTGACTCCACGTAGCGGGAATAGAGTTGGGTGAGCCGATATTCTCGAGGTCGCGCTCCTGCAGCTCGTAGTAGTTTCGGGTTATGTCTGTGTTAAAGGTAATGCTTTGCGGAACATAAGACAGGTTCTGTGCCTTGATGATATCCAGCCATTTGCTCTTGCCCTTTAGATTCTTGAACGGCTCCCATGGCTTCCAGTTAGGACTCCAGGCATAGTTCATTCCTCCCTTCCAGTTGTATTCGTGCTCATAGACGATGGTCTGCCCCTCGGTGATTTGCTGAGAGTGACTATAGTTGAAAGTAAAGTTGGCCGGGTCGTAGGGCATAGGATGTTTCCGGGTGGCAATGTTTACTTTGACGCCACTGAACGAGATATTCTTGCTGACCTCTACATGATTGGTAAGGCTGGATAGAGAATCTCTTTCTTTTTCTGTAGCCATAGCTTCCAGCGCATCAGAGAGCAGCATATCCGTATCGAAGGGGTTATACTTGGGCTTCACCGTTTCCTTACTGTAGGAGTAATACATGGGGAAGGTGACTTTGGCTTTCTCGGGCAGCAGACGACCCAGTTCTACGTTGGTAGAGATGGTGTAGTCCAGATTGTCTTCATCGGTACGTTGTGCAACGGTCTGCTCGATTCCTCCGAAGCCCGCCTTCACATACTTGGCGGTAACGTTGACAGAACCTATGTCGCTCAGCTGAACATTGAGGTTACCCTGGGCAGCCCATCCTCCGCTGTTGGAGAATTCCTGGAGACGAAGCTCATTGGCCCATACCTCTATGCTCTTTACGGTACGTCCGTTGTTGCGAATACCTATCATGATGGTCTTCACCTCGGCCAGTGTGGGATTACCCATGATAGAGATGCGGTTGCTGGGATGGTTCTCGTCGTACTCCGAGAAAAGTTGGTTGATACTGGTGATGTTGGCGCTTACCTGTGCATTACGTTTTTTCTTCAGGTCGGTGAAGAGTTCCAGATTGATGTCCATCATATTCTCTTCTGGCCATACGGCACGACAGGCAACAGCACTGTAAGTGTCATAAGTACCTTCTGGAGTCAGTTGCATGGGCACCTCGTATTCGTAGAAGTTGCTCTTGTAGTCAGAGCCCAGACGAAGGAACACGCTGCATTCGCCGTCGGTGGTTTCTGTAATATTCTCGGCCAGTGCATTGGCATGCAGGAAGAGCTGCAGATGTTTGTACTGACGCATATTATACGTACAGTTCTTGTATACGGCACGTGCATCTCCGGGGCTCAGGTTTTGGGTTATCAGACACAACGCTTGTTCGTTTTCCTCTATTAATTGTGATTGAGAGGGGTCTGTGATGCGACTGATGCCAGGAGGCAGTACGTAGTTGACGGGTTTCTTGTCGCTATTTTCTTCTATGCTGACATTGCTGACCTGTAAAGTTCCGTTGCTGCTGGGAGCCTGACCCATATAAAGCGGCTGCTCGTAAGGTCTCCAGTTGCCCTGAACCATATCGAGAGTGGCAAGACGGAGGATAATATCTTGCTGGAAGTTGGTAAGGAAGAGGCGCATGAAGCGGATGCTGGTAAAGTCATTGATACTACCTTCCTTAGATTCGTAATCTGACAATGGTACGCGGAAGAGGTACCACTTACACTCCTCAGTATTTCCGTTGCGCAGTTTTACACTGGCCGTACGCATATCGGCAATGTGGTTACGTCCTACAACCATATCTTCGGGACGGATACTGATATGATACTGGTAGTATTTCTCGTATTCGTTAAGGGTGAAGTCTTGGTTGATATCCTCGATATCGGGTGTACTCTTCCATGAGGTCTCGTAAGTCTCGGGACTGGTATCGCTGTCTGCGCTGTTGCCCTGTGGCATATTAATGCGCTTGTAACGGTCCAGAATTGATGTCTTGAGCTGGTCGAAATCTGTTCCGCGATAATAATGGTAGTTATCGTTGGCAGGGTCGGCAAAGATGCTGTCATAGACCTCGGGACGTACAATACCCTGAATCTGCTGCAGGTATTGCTGGTAAGTGCTATTCTGCTGCTCCTCTTCATCGTTCAGACCGTTCAGACCCACATCCTGACGGATGCGTGACCCAGCCTCGTTATTGAAAGCGTAAGTGACGCTGGTAGTGTTGGGGATACGGCCCCAAAGACCTTCTTCCCAATATTGGCTATTGCCGTCGACGGGCATTCCGCTCTCGAAGAACTTCTTGCCGTCCTTAAGAATATCCTCGCTTACCTCGCCCAGATTGATGTAGAAATCCCCACCGCGGTTATTGCCTGTTGTGTTGTAGATGAAGGGATCCATCATCCAGAACTCAATGTACTGGATATTCTGTGCCTCGAAGTCGGTATTGTCTATTTTACGCATCATACCTCCCCAGCGTGATTGGGGATTCCGCAAGTGTCCGTCCTGATCGACATCAGTGGTGAGGTTGTATGCACCACGTTCGTTGGGATAGTATGCCAGGTTCAGCACATTAAGACTGCTGGCACTGTTGTAGCTGTTCTGTGCCTTATGCGGATACAGTTCGCGTTCATGTACCTCGCGTACATAGTGGTTGGAGAGTTGATCAAGGTCACTCTTGATATGACTGGGCGTAAGGGTACTGCTACGACGGGTGAAGATGGGATCCACGTAATACCATGCTAACAATGCGCGATTATGCCCGTAATTAAGATTGTTGGACAGCTTGCTCTCGGGGAACATGCTGGGCGTGCTAGACATTGTCCAGTAGGTGGGCTGTGTCATGCTGTTCTTGATGCTGCTCTGCTCAAAATCGTCGAGGTAAGAAGCTCGCCCTTGTACACTATGGTTCTGTCCGGCAATAAGTTGGGCAAACTCGCCGTTGAAAGTGATAAGACTGGGCTGTGTACATTGGATGATAGGCAGTTTGTCTATCATATTGGTCAGCCACTGGCTCTCTTTCTTCCAACTGATATGTGCACCCCATAGCGTGTTCTTCAGCGGCTCGTTACCCATGCTGACTTTTGTGGTAAGAGGCTGCTCGTTCAGGAACATAAAGGTACCGCCAACAGTCAGGTTCTTGTTGAACTCGTAGTCGGCATTGAAACCTAACATGGTTTTACGTTGCATGCCGTAGGTGTCGTTACTCTCGACACTGGCATTGATAGACGTTCCTGCATCTATGAGGCTTTGATTAATAATGTTTACGCGACCCATGTTGTAGTCGACTGTATAATCGGAATTCTCTGTAAGTGTTACACCTCCGGCAGTAACCTTTACGGAACCTGGTGCTATGTTAGTGACACCGAGGTCAATCTCGGCAGCGCTGCTTCCCTTATATTTACCGGTAATCATGAACTTATCATGTTCGGCAATCTGCTTGGCAACAGTCTTGGTACTGTCATAGAGTTCCTGGAAACAGAATTTGTCTGCCACAGCATCATCTGCAATCCAGTTCCTTAAGTGCTGTCCGAAAGGTTCTGCAACGGGGAATACCACGCGTCCTCCCTTCAGTATGGTATAACCTTCAACATAGTCGAAGTAACCGTTGCTGTGTGCATTGTTCTTGTCGTCCAGACGGTCGGCATTCAGCGCTTTGATAAGAGGAGTGTTCTTGAGCCGTTCATCGGGCAGGTAGGTCAGATAAACGCCAGTTGAGTCGCTCAGGTATTTTACGTCAAGTCGGAAATTTTCTCTCTGAACGGTAGTTGCCCCCAGGTTATAGACATTCTTCATCATCAGTTTCCAAGTAGGGAATCGGGGACTGCCTGTAGTACTCTTAAGTAGCTTAACGATAAGGGCTTGAGTGTTGTTGGAAATATCAGCGGCGAACTCACCAACCTGATAGGTGGTACCGTTGTAGGTGTATTCATAGGCTACGGCCAACACATCGTCGGTTTGCAGGTTGCTGTTCAGGCTGACATATCCAAGGGCTGTATTGACGTTGTACTCACTGCTGTTCAGCTTACGGGCTGATTGCAGTTTCTCGTAGTCGCGGCTTCCTACAAATTCTTCGGGTGCACCAAGACCGTCCAATATGGCTGTTGCCTGGGAGATATCCCTGACATCGGGATAGTTGTTGACAATCGTCTCGTACTCGTTATTGACACGGTTGTGGGGTATGTCGCCCGAAGAACTCCACATAGAATTGCTGATATGTGAAGGCTCGCCAAGGTCGGCCAATGCAATAATATTTCTGTTGTTCTCTGTGCTGGCGCTCTTATTGGTAACCCAAATCTCTATACGCTTGATGGTTATACCGCTACCTATGGTAGGCAGGGTTTTCATGTTGTCGTCGTAGCGCTCGCGGAAGAAGTGGGAGAGGAAGAAGTGCCGGTTTTCCTCGTAATTGGTGGCGCTGAACTCAAAAGGCGTAGTCTGTTTGCCGCCCTTGCTGGTAGCACTGGCGCTGGCACTCTTCTTCTGACTGACAACGGTCTGCAGTTTTAACTTTCCAAACTGGACATCGGTACGCAGACCAAAGAGGCTGCTTACACCGGGAACCAGATTCATGTTGCTGGGGAAGGATACGTTACCGGCTTCGATGAGCTTGATGATTTCATCTTCCTTGCCATCGTACTTCAGCTTCATCATCTGAGAGTCAAAGTCGAAGGTGGCTTCGGTATTGTAGTTCAGGTTCATGTTGACCTTGTCTCCTACCTTACCGTTCAGGCTAAGGTTAATTTTCTGGTCGAAATCAAAACCTATGGTTTTACGACGGGAAGCAGCCAATGCAGGATTGTTGACCTTCTTGGCGTTGATACCCAGTTTCAACTCGGCACTTCCCTGTGTTTTAATCTGTACACCACCCGGACCGAATATCTTTTCTGCAGGTCCCAGGTCGAAATGCATATCCGTAAAGTCGAATTTATTCTTACCTTCCGATTCAAAGGCATCGGCATTCTTCTTGCGCCAGTAAGCCTGCATGCTGTTCTTCAGCGACCACTTCTGGTATTCTTCGGGTGACATCAATAAAGGTGCGTTCAGGTAGCTCGTAGCCTGACCGAGTGTCATGGTAGGAGAGGTGGTCTTGCTGGCGGAAGCATTGTTGGTGGTTGCTGTTCCTTTTCCGGAAGTCAGTTTGTCTAAGGTTGTTCCGACGGTATAGGTGTTATCTTTCTCGTCGTAGATAACATCCGTCTTCAGGTTATCGGGCTCCTTAAGGTCGGCAGTCTTGGTTTTAAGATTATCCTGATCTTCTGTTCCTGTCTTGCGTACGCTAAACCTGGGTTTACGCTTCTGGACAGAGTCAGCAGGAGTCTGGGCAAACATATTTATGCTTGCCAAAACAAGTAGGACTGATATGAATTTTCGCGCGCTCACGTTAAACATATAACGTATAGCTGCATCGATTTATTATTCCGGGGAAGGTTTTTCTTTCCCTTTTTCTCTTTTTTTCAGAAAAAACACCTAACTTTGCGCCAATTGAACAAGAAGTTATATGTAAGAAGTAAGATGTTTGCTAACCGCTAACCTTTAAAATACAATTAAGAAGTAAACAAAATGATTGAATATCTAAAAGGAACTCTTGCCGACCTTACTCCAGCTCTGGCTGTTATCGACTGTAACGGGGTGGGGTATGGCGTGAACATAAGTCTGAACACCTTTTCCGGCATTCAGGGAAAGGAAAGTATAAAGTTGTGGATAACAGAGTCTATCAGGGAGGATGCCTACCAGCTGTGGGGCTTCTCTACACGGGTAGAGCGTGAATTGTTCCTGCTCCTGACTAGCGTCAGCGGCATCGGTGCCGCTATGGCCCGCATGATACTCTCTGCTATGACTCCAGCCGAACTCTGTAACATTATCAGCGAGGGCAACGACAAGATGCTGAAGCAGGTAAAGGGTATCGGACCTAAGGCAGCCCAGCGTATCATTGTCGACCTGAAGGATAAGATAGGCGCCTTGGGTGTAGATGCAGCCGCCGGTGGTGGCTCTATGCTCTATGCCCAGTCTTCTGTGGTCAATAAGGAGGTGCAGGACGAGGCAGTATCCGCCCTTACCATGTTAGGCTTCAGCCCTGCTCCTACCCACAAAGTTGTCCAGCAAATCCTTAAGGACGAACCTGATGCTCCAGTCGAGAAGGTTATCAAACTGGCACTAAAGATGCTGTAGCCATGAATGAACTTCTGGAGATAGCCAGACAAGCAGCCTTGGAAGCAGGAGCCGTAATCATGAAGATCTATACCGACCCCAGTCAGGATTTCGGTATAGAGAAAAAATCAGACAACAGTCCCCTTACTTTAGCAGATAAGAACGCCCACCTCTGTATTATGCGATACCTCGGGGAAACAGGTATTCCCGTCCTGAGCGAGGAAGGGCAGCATCTGCCTTTCTGTGAACGTCGCAACTGGCATCGTCTGTGGGTGGTAGACCCGCTGGACGGCACCAAGGAGTTCATCAAGAAGAACGGAGAGTTTACCGTCAATATAGCCCTTGTGGAGGATGGCGCTCCGGTCATGGGCGTTATCTATATCCCTGTAACCGGTATATTGTATTATGGAATATCGGGCGTAGGAGCCTGGAAGGAGACCCCCTCTAACTCCCCCTCTATGGGGAGAACAAAAGAAAACCTCCCCATAGACGGGAAGGTCGGGAGAGGGTCTTTTGTTGTCGTAGTCAGTCGTAGCCACATGTCGCCAGAGACTGAAGAATATATCAACCAGCTACGGAAAAATCACGAAAACATTCAGCTTGTCAGCAGCGGTAGCAGCATCAAGATCTGTCTGGTGGCCGAGGGTGTTGCCGACGCCTATCCCCGTTTTGCCCCCACCATGGAGTGGGATACAGCAGCCGGCGATGCAATAGCCCGTGCTGCAGGCAAGCATGTTGTGAATGTACAGACGGGGCTTCCCCTTGTTTATAACAAGGAAGACCTTCACAATCCCTGGTTCCTGGTAGAGTAGGTTTCCTACTTTGTGGCGTAGCAGACACCGCGGAAGTAACCTACGCTTTCGGCTATTCCCATAAAGGGGTTGCTCATATCCTTCTCGTACTCGAGGCTGACACTGCCTGTATAATTGTATTTTCGAAGAAGTTTCACAAACAGGGGGAAGTCGATGCGGCCACGACCGACTTCTACACTCTTGTCTGCCTTGGTGGTGCCTGTGACATCTTTCATGTGGATGTCGAAGACGCGAGTGTAGTATTCCTTGAGGTCGGAAAGAGAATCGCTGCCGTATCGAAGATTATGGCCGATATCCAGGCACATTCCCATGCGGGCATCACGGTCCTTTACGTTGTTCCAAATGTCTTCGGCATTCGGATACATGGGCATATCGGGACCATGGAGATGAATGGCCAACTTTATGTCGTACTGCTTGACTTTTTGCTCTACATAGTCTAAAAGCTCATAATTAGGAACGCCAACAAGCACTTTTACTCCTACGCGCTGGGCATAAGCAAAGGCACGGTCGACTTCTGCTTCGCTTTTCATGTAGATCGGTCCTACGCCATAGCCTATAACACCGTATTCGGCAAGTTTCTGGTGGAAAGCAGCAATCTGCTCGTCAGTACTGTCGAGGGGGAGATGGAAATCCTTGATACAGAGGTAATGAACATCCAGCTGTTTCATGGTTTCAAGGGTTTTCTTGATGTCGAATTTATGGAATGTCCAACCTGCCATTCCCAAATGGAAAGGCTCTTGGCTATGAGGTGTTTTCAGGGTGGAGTTTTTCTTGACAGTTTCGGCTGCCTTGACATTGGTCCCAGTACCCCATAATGCAATCGCAGCAGCACTGGCTAATCCTGTTCTGATAAATGATCTTCTTTTCATGAGTTTCTTTAGCGGTTAGCGGTTAGCGGATTTTAATATATGAATTATCGTTATCGTTATCGTTTTCTGCCCCTCTTCGGCTACAAAAATAACATTTATTTTTGGAATGTGAAAAAATATCCTTGCATATTTGAAACAGAATCCGTATCTTTGCTATAGAAAACGCATTATTTACATGTTTTATGAATAGTAATAAGACGTATGTAGCTTTTGACACTGTCGGGGTAGCTGACCACGTAAACAGTAATCTTTCCTTTTTCCGTCAGATTCGTGAATGGGAAAAGCAGAATCCTGACAGATTTCATTTCCTTAACATGGAGGAGATTGAGTTCCTGTCGGAACATGAGGATTGGGTGGACAGTACATTGAAGAACCGTTTCCTTCATTTGATGGAATCTGCTGACAACTTGTTGGTTCTTTCCAGTTCTAGGATGAATGTGGAAAGTCCGATGCTGAACTGGCAGATCAGTCGTGCTGTCAACCGTTTCCGGCTTCCTGTGATAGTGGCATATGTGGGACTGGACAAAGTGGACGATAATACCATAAAGAAGGAATGGGACCATCTTCCTAACAAGATAAGGAAATACATTGGCCGTGACAGCGCCAATATGGCTCATATTCCTTTGACAAGAGATAAACTGGAACGTGCCTTGGGGTATTTCTCGGCAAGAAAAGAACTGTATTCATGGAATTCAACCACAATTTTCTGACGTATGAGACAGGTTGCTAATTATATCAAGAGCATTGAGATAGAATCGCTCTGGAACGGAAAGAAGCATGTGAGGTGGGAACTGAGTCCTGCCGTGAATATTTTGAGCGGTATAAACGGTGTGGGCAAGAGTACCATACTGAACAAGGTTATCATGCATTTGCTGAATATAGACAAATTAGACAGGCAAGCTGACGGTGTTAAGCTTACTTACGATACGGAAGGAGCACATTGTGTGGACTTCGACGTTATCCGTTCTTTTGACCGCCCTGTATTGAGTGGGGAGATTCTGAATAAGGTTACGGACACCCAAATGCAGACGGAGTTGGATTTCCATCTGTACGTATTGCAACGCCGCTATCTTGATTTTCAGGTAAGCCTGAGCAATCAGATGGTGGAGCTCTTTACCAGTCAAGCTCCCAACGCACAGGAGAAGGCGCAGGAACTGGCACAGCAGAAAACGCATTTCCAGGATTTGGTGGACAATCTCTTCCGTGATACGGGCAAGACCATTCAACGAGAGAAAAACGAGTTGTCCTTCACCTCTTTCGGTGAGTCCATTTCGCCTTATAAACTCTCGAGCGGTGAGAAACAGATGCTGATTATTCTGCTTTCTGTACTTGTTCAGAACAAACGTCATTATACTTTGTTTATGGATGAGCCTGAGATAAGTCTGCATATAGAATGGCAGCAGCAGTTAATATCTTTGATACGCGACTTGAACCCCAATACTCAGGTTATTCTTACCACGCATAGTCCTGCCGTTATCATGAACGGATGGGCAGACTGCGTAACGGATGTCGAGGATATTGTATCTTAGAGAACAGGAATATGGGAAAACGCTTGCAAGAGAATCTTACCTCACAGTATATAGCATCTGCTAATAAACTGAGAGGTAAGAATGCCCGCCAGAGAATTGTCGCATACGTGGAGAGCTATGACGATATTTTCTTCTGGCGTTCTGTCTTGCAGGATTTTGAGACGGATAAATTTTACTTTGAAGTGATGCTTCCCAGCAGGACAACCTTAGGGAAGGGCAAGAGAACCGTCTTGATGAACCAATTGGGGAAAGGACTGGGGCAGTACATGATTGCTTGCGTTGATGCCGACTATGACTGGTTGTTGCAAGGCAATACAGAAGTCAGCAAATACATCTGCGAGAATCCTTATGTCATGCACACCTATGTCTATGCCATAGAGAATTACCAATGCTATGCGCCCAGCCTTCATTCGACATGTGTGATGAGCACGCTGAACGACCGCCCCCTGATTGATTTCGAACAGTTCTTTGCAGACTATAGCCTTATTGTATGGCCTCTCTTTGTATGGAATATCTGGGCATACCGGTTCGGCCATCACAAGGAGTTTTCTATGAGCAATTTCTGCGATATCGTTTCGTTCCACGATATCAATCCCCGCAATGTGGAGCCTACGCTGGATAAGGTCCGTCGGCGGGTCAATAAGTGTATAGGCTGGCTACAGCGTACTTTCCCCGAGGGGCACAAGACCTATCCTGAGGTAAAAGTCGCATTAGAGCGTTTGGGCATCAATCCGGAGAATACCTATTTATATATGCATGGGCACACGCTTTTCGAGAATGTGGTGATGACATTGCTGACACCCGTTTGTAATATCTTACGCAGGGAACGGGAAAGGGAGATTAACGAACTGGCTATACACGAAACGCAAAAACAGAACGAACTGTCAAGTTACAGGCATAGTCAAATGCCCGTAGATGTCATGTTGAAAAAATCTATCGGGTTTAAAAACAGTCCTCAGTATCAGTTGCTGAAGGAAGATTTGATGCGACTGATGGCTGAGGTCGGCTTAGAGAAGTAGCGGTCGATCTTCTTTATTAAACCACTTTTACAGAAAAGCACAACGGTATCACCTGGCATAATCTGTGTGTTTCCATAGATAGGTCTGCCTATGCCGTCACGAACCAGTCCTCCTAACGTGACACCGGCAGGTAGACGTAAATCCTTGACTTCCGTTTTTGTTATAAGGCTCTCTTCGTTGGCATGGAACTCTGCAACATCCGCATTGGCAATGGTAAGGCATTTCACGTTAGCCACATCGGTATCCAACATCATCTGATAGATGTGACTGGCAGCTATCATCTTTTTGTTGATAATAGTACCGATGTCCAATTTTTCAGCCATGGAAACATAGTCCATGTTTTCTACCAGTGCAACGGTTTTCCGAACACCCATACGTTTTGCTGCCAGGCAAGCCAATATATTGGTTTCTGTTTCCGGCGTAAGTGCGGCAAAAGCTTGTACCTCTTTCAGTCCCTCTTCCAGCAGAAGGCCGGTGTCGCGTCCGTCTCCTTGTATGATACGTATGTCGCTATCGTCGAGTATCTCGTTCAGCTGCATGCAACGTTCCTCGTTCTGCTCAATGATTTTCAGCGAGTAAAAATCGGGCATTCCTTCTGCTACGTGCACGGTGGTTCTTCCGCCTCCCATTATCATCACGTCTTTTACGTCTGCATAATCTTCTTTGCCCACAATCTCGCGGATGTACTGGATATGTTTTTTTGTGGTCATGAAATAGGCGATATCACCAACTTGCAGCATATCATTACCGCCTGGGATAATGGTATCGTCACCGCGTTTGATGGCAACCACATGATAGGGCGTGTCGTGATTACAAAGATCCCTGAGTTTAATGTTGATAACATGGGCGGTTTCGCGGAGCTTAATCCCCAACATAACCAGTGCACCTTCATGCACTTCCCAATACTGTCTGACCCACGAACGTTTCAAACCATCCAGAATTTCCTTTGCGGCAAGAGCTTCGGGGTAGATGATGGAGTCAATACCCATGTTCTGGAAAAGATCTTTGTAATGTGGACGTGTATATTCTGCATTGTCAACGCGTGCCACAGTCTTGGCGGCTCCTAAAGCATGAGCCAGCATGCAGCATGTAATGTTGCGAGTTTCCTCGGGTGTGACAGCGATAACAAGGTCGGCTTTGGGTACGCCAGCCTCCTTCAGTCCGCTAATACTGGTGGGGGATACGTTCAGCGTCATCAGATCATATTCGCCTGCCTGGGTAAGGCGGGCGGTCTTTTCCGGGTTCTCGTCGATGAGTATGATGTCTTGGTCTTCACGGGAGAGTAACTCAGCTAAATGCGTTCCGACGGCTCCTGCACCGCATATTACTATCTTCATAAAATGGCCTTCTTTATTGATTCAACATCTAATCCTACTATCTGATAGAGTTCTTCGGGTGTTCCGTGTTCCACGAAATGGTCGGGGAGTCCCAGTCTAATGATGTGAGGGTGCAGATTATGGTCTGCCATATATTCCAGAACGGCGGAGCCCAGTCCTCCGTTCTTCACTCCGTCCTCTATGGTAATGATGCGACTGAAATGTGCTCCTACATAGGAAAGGATGTCCTCGTCTATAGGTTTGAGGAACCTCATGTCGTAATGTGCTATGCTGATGTCCTGTGAAGCCAGTTCTTTGATAGCTAACGTTACATTGTTGCCGATGGGACCCAGACTCAGCACTGCCACATCTGTTCCTTCCTTTAGGCATCTGCCTTTTCCTACCGGTATCTCCTGCATCGGACATCTCCAATTTTCCAGGACGCCTCTGCCACGTGGGTAGCGAATGACAAAAGGTCCCTTGTCGGGCAGTTGAGCTGTGTACATGAGGTGACGTAACTCATGTTCGTTCATCGGTGACGAGATTGTCATGTTGGGAATAGGACGCAGGGCAGCCAGATCAAATGCTCCATGATGTGTTGGACCGTCTTGTCCTACCAATCCGGCACGGTCGAAACAGAAAACGACATTCTGCCTGTTAAGCGCCACATCATGAATGATATTATCAAAAGCACGCTGTGAAAAACTGGAGTAGATGTTACAGAACGGAAGCATTCCTTCCTTTGCCAAGCCGCCAGAGAAGGTTACGGCGTGTCCTTCGGCAATGCCAACGTCAAAGGTGCGGTCAGGCATCTCATCCATCATGATGGTCATGCTGCATCCCGTTGCCATAGCGGGAGTAACACCGACAATTCTTTTGTTTTCCTTTGCCAGTTCCAGGAGTGTATGTCCAAAGACATCCTGATATCTTGGGGGAAGGTTCTGCGTGTCGGATTTTATGCGTTCTCCTGTTT
>CADAWW010000040.1 GCA_902791675.1 uncultured Bacteroidales bacterium | reverse complement strand
CCAGTAAGGAACATCATGGCACCAATCATAGCAGGTACACCTGTAGTATAGCTTACGCCCTGCATACCAGTCTCCTCGTAAGCTGCCTGATGTGAACAGTTGTTATATACATAGTAAGTATGCTCCTGACCGTCGTTACCGATACCACGGATACGGCATCCGATAGACGTTTCCCCGTCATAGTTCTGCCCCAGATCCTGAGGATTAGGCAATACAGCCTTCAGGAACTGCAAAGGAACAATTTTCACCTTTGCAGTGGTCATCCCCCCTAGGGGGGATACGAGGGGGGCTTCATACTCCACCTCATCGATACGAGACATTCCGATATTCTGGATAACATCCAGGTAGGTAAGATACTGCTGGCCGAATGTCATCCAGAAGCGAGCACGCTTGATGGTAGGATAGTTAATAACCAGGGATTCTATCTCCTCGTGGTGCAGCAAGTAACTTTCCTTAGGACCAATATTAGGATAGTTCAAGGGCTTGTGAATCTCCATTGGCTCTGTCTCGATATACTTGCCATTCTCGTAGTACAGACCTTTTTGGGTAATCTCGCGGATGTTTATCTCGGGATTGAAGTTGGTGGCAAATGCCTTGTGGTGGTTACCAGCATTGCAGTCCACTATATCCAGGTATTGAATCTCTTTGAAATGATGCTTGGCAGCGTATGCTGTAAAGATACTGGTAACTCCAGGGTCAAAACCACATCCCAAGATGGCGCACAGACCTGCCTTTTCGAAACGTTCGCGATAAGCCCACTGCCAACTGTACTCGAAGTGAGCCTCATCCTTGGGTTCATAGTTGGCGGTATCCATATAGTTACAGCCCGTCTGCAGACAAGCCTCCATAATAGTAAGGTCCTGATAAGGAAGTGCCAGATTGATAACCAATTCTGGTCTGTAAGATCCAAGCAGCGCAACCAACTGCTCCACGCTGTCAGCATCCACCTGAGCCGTCTTTACCTGCGTGCCGTATTTCTTGTTCAGCACATTAGCCAAATCAATACATTTCTGCTCTGTACGACTGGCAATCATCACCTCTGTAAAGATATCACTGTTCTGACAAACCTTGTGTGCGGCAACCGTAGCTACACCACCGGCACCAATAATAAGAACTCTTCCCATAATAATTCTATTTATATGTTTTCCTTCATTTTAAAATCAGCATGCAAATTTACGAAAAGTCGAGAGCAGTACAAAAAGAATATTCTTTTTTTTATGCCGAGACGGAGTAAGTTCACGATTTCATTCGCAAAGTTACGGAAAAATGAGAGAAGAGCGAAAGAAAATTTTATTTTTCTTTCCTTTTAATTTTTAATTCTCAAAACAAGACAGGAGTACCTCATGGTTACCTCATGGTTACCTCATGGTTACCTCATGGTTACCTCATGGTTATAAAATGAGGTTTGTTGATTTGTTTTTTCTGCTTTAGGTCTTAGGTGTAGACAGAGTAGAGAGCATCCAACTCTATCGTCCAGCCAGTTTGCTGGCTTAACTCCCTGCGCGTAGCGCATAACTCCCAATTTAACTTCATCTTATAACTCCAGAAACTTAAATTATTGATATCAAAAGAAAGCATAGTTTCGAACAAAAAAAAGGGGCAAAAGCCCCTTATACATAAACTGATTTCATTATTTAGAAACCACCGCCGAAGCCGCCAGGACCGCCGAAGCCGCCAGGACCACCAAAGCCACCACGACCGCCTCCAAAGCCGCCTTGACCACGCTGGCCATCACCCTGTCCTCGCTGACCATTACGTTGGTTGTTACGCTGAGGAGTCAGTAACTTGAGCACTTGTTGGGGAGTCAGTATCTTAGCAAACTCTGCGCTATACTTTTTCTGGATTTCCAAACGCTTCTGCATGGTCGAAATCTGCTCTTCCTGACGAGTAAACTGCTCCTGAATCTTTGCATTAGCTTCCTCATCAGATAGTTCTTTCTTTTCGTCAGCTTCCTGTCCGCGCTGACGCATCCCACCCTGATTTGTCTGGAACATTTCTGTCTGATAGGCAGTGAACGTAGTCAGGAATGCTTCTTTGGCATCACCTTTGAGATCAAAATCCTTGGCAGAACGTTCTGCGACACGCTTAATCATCTCAGCACGCATCTGAGCACGGTCTTCTTCGCTGCGTTGTCCTTGTTGAGCACATACATTTCCTACAAAAAGGAAAGTTAAAGCGGAAACGATAAATAACTTTTTCATTTTAATTGGTGTTAAAAGATTTACGTATAAACATTGATTTATTTGTCTCACTACTTCTATGACCACAAAAAGAGAAAAAGGTTTAACGGACGGTAATATGAAAACACGACTGCTTACGTTCATGTTTGACAAAGCACAACCCCTGCTGGCGCAAATCACGCAGTACTTCTGCTAATACGGGTTTTAATGTTGCATCTGAAACATAGACACAGGGAGAGCCGTCAGAAGGACGAACTGGATCATAAAAAACATATTTAATATCAAAAGTAGTGCCAAACCGGTGACAACTCTGCTCGTTGGCATTTCCATTGAACTGACGGAGACGTGCCACATCGTCCTCGGTACGCAAAACGCTGGACACTATGATACGATGTAGTGGTATATTCTTTACATACAAACTGTCAATAAAATTCCTTCCTATTTTCTGCAGCAGATCAGAAGCCCGAGGTACCAGATAGGGTATGCTTTGAGACATTGACCTGTCTATTTGATAATAGGGATTGGCACCAACATACACCAGGTCCTGTTTACGGTGTTCTGCTGCTTGCCTGTTTTGAACAGGTTTTACGCCCCATCGACGGGCTGCCACAATCTGAACATCCTGAACATCAGGAAAACATTCTTCGTATGAATGAACACCACGGACACGATGATGTGAACCGCGCGCCAAAGCTACAGGTTTTTCAACAACGTCAGCTATACTGTCCGGAATACATTCGGCATATGGCTGCACAACATTGGGATTACAGAACCGAACCACCCCAAGTACAGCTACAGAGCCTCCACAAAGGCCATAAAATATTTTTTTCTTAAGTCTTCTCATATTTTTCGCGAACAAAATTACACAAAAAAGCGGAAATGTCAAAATAGATATGTAATTTTGCAGCAAATTATAAAACAGATGATAGAAAAACATATTGTAATAGAGGATATAGACCCGGTAGTTCTATATGGCGTTGGTAATTCCAACCTTCAAATGGTCAAGGCACTTTACCCTAAACTACGTATTGTGGCAAGGGGAAATGTTATACATGTGATGGGTGATGAATTGGAGATGTGCGCATTTGAAGAGAATCTGGATAAACTGCAGAAGCATATAGTAAAATACAACAGCTTGACGGAAGAGGAAATCCTCCAGATTCTAAAAGGCGAAAAAACAAATAAAGAGGGCGTAGAAGGTGTCATCGTTTACAGCGTAACAGGAAGACCCATTACAGCAAGAAGTATTAACCAGCAAGAACTGGTGAAAGCCTATCAGGAAAACGACATGATTTTCTCTGTCGGACCTGCAGGTTCCGGTAAGACCTACACCAGTATCGCATTAGCCGTCAGGGCATTGAAGAACAAAGAGGTCAGAAAGATCATTCTCTCAAGACCCGCTGTAGAAGCTGGCGAGAAGTTAGGCTTCCTGCCCGGCGATATGAAGGAGAAAATTGATCCTTACCTGCAACCTCTCTACGATGCGTTGGAAGACATGATTCCTACGCAGAAACTACGTGAGATGATGGACCAGAACATCATACAGATTGCCCCCTTAGCTTTTATGCGCGGCAGGACACTTAGTGACGCTGTTGTGATTCTTGACGAGGCACAAAACACTACAAGCGCGCAGATTAAAATGTTCCTGACACGCATGGGAACAAATACGAAAATGATTATCACGGGAGATATGACGCAGATTGATCTTCCCAAGGGCGTTAGAAGCGGGTTACGTGAAGCCTGCCATATACTGAAAGGCATACAGGGCATAAGCTTTATAGAAATGAACGAAAAGGATATCGTCAGGCACAAACTGGTAACCCGCATTGTAAACGCCTACAACAAATACGAGGCAGAGATAGAACGGGGAAAAGAATACACCGAAGACAACAACAAACAAGATAAATAATAGAAACATGAAAGCATTAACAAGAACAGATTTCAACTTACCCGGACAGGTAAGTGTTTATCATGGCAAGGTCCGTGATGTCTACAACATCAACAATGACCTGATGGTAATGGTGGCAACAGACCGCATCTCGGCCTTTGACGTGATTCTTCCCAAGGGAATACCTTTCAAGGGGCAGGTTTTGAACCAGATTGCAGCAAGTTTCCTGGATGCCACAGCAGACATTGTGCCCAACTGGAAACTCGCCACCCCAGACCCCATGGTTACAGTAGGCCTGAAAGCCGAAGGTTTCCGTGTAGAGATGATTATCCGCGGTTACCTGACAGGTAGTGCCTGGCGCGAATACAAAAACGGATGCCGCGAACTGTGCGGTGTAAAACTGCCTGAGGGTATGCGTGAGAACGAAAAATTCCCCGAACCTATTATCACCCCGACAACCAAAGCTGAGGAAGGACACGACGAGAACATCTCGGCTGAAGAAATCATCAAACAGGGTTTGGTAAGTAAGGAAGATTGGGAAACAATGGTTAAATACACACGTGCCTTGTTCCAACGCGGTAGCGAGATTGCAGCCAGCAAGGGCCTCATCCTGGTTGACACCAAGTATGAATTCGGTAAGCGAGACGGCAAGGTAATCCTCATTGACGAGATTCACACGCCCGACAGCAGCCGCTATTTCTATGCCGACGGTTATGAGGAGAAGTTTGCAAAGGGAGAGCCACAGAAGCAGTTGAGCAAGGAATTTGTTCGCCAGTGGCTGATAGAGCACAACTTCATGAACCAACCCGGCCAGGTTATGCCCGAGATAACAGACGAATATGCCCAAAGCGTAGCAGACCGTTACATAGAGCTCTACGAGCATATTGTCGGCAAGAAATTTACACCCGCAGAGGCAGAAGGTGACATTGCTGCACGCATAGAGAAGAATGTGACTGAATGGCTTACCAACAGGAAATAATCACCCCTTACAACAAGGACGAAAGAAAAGGTGCACAGGTGGAGAAGATGTTCGACAACATCGCCCCCACCTATGACCGCCTTAACCATACCCTCTCCTTGGGCATAGACCGCCTGTGGCGCAACAGGGCAATTGATTCCCTGAAGCCGTTCTCTCCACAGAACATTCTCGATATTGCAACAGGAACAGGCGACTTTGCCATACTTGCAGCCAAACGCCTGAATCCTAAGCATATTATAGGTGCAGACATCAGCCTGGAGATGATGGAGATTGCCACCCACAAGGTTAACCAGTTGGTATTGGAGCGCATTATATCGTTCCAACGCGAAGACTGTATGAACCTCACATTTTCCGACAACACATTCGATGCTGTGACTGTTGCCTATGGAGCTCGCAACTTTGAAAGTCTGGACAAAGGTTTAAGTGAAATCCTTCGTGTATTGAAACCCGGTGGTCATTTGCTGATGCTGGAATTAGCCTCACCTAAGTCATCTCCAATGAAACAGTTGTTCTGGATATACTCGCGTCTGGTTATTCCTTTGGTAGGTTGGTTGTTCAGTCGAGACGTGAAAGCTTATAACTACCTGACCGATTCAGTGAATGCTTTTCCACAAGGCGAAATCATGGAGAGCATTCTAAGACAAAATGGATTCTATAAGGTGAGATGGAAACGATTCACCTATGGCATATGCACTATGTATTTAGCTAGGAAAAGAGGTTAAAGAATGGACAAATACGGAATTATAGGCAACCCTTTGGGGCATAGCTTTAGCAAAGGCTTCTTTACAGAGAAATTTGCCAGAGAAGGTATTGATGCCGAGTATCTTAATTTTCAGATTCCCGACATAAACAAACTTCCGGAAATCCTGAAAGAAAACCCGCAACTGAGAGGTCTGAATGTAACACTGCCTTACAAGACAGAAGTCATTCCATTCCTTGACGAACTGAGCAATGAAGCCCGCGAAATCGGCGCAGTAAATGTCGTACAAATTCGAAACGGCCGTCTAAAAGGATTCAACAGCGACATCATTGGATTTACCAGAAGCATTCAGCCTCTATTGAAGCCTCATCACCGGAAAGCCTTGATTCTGGGAACCGGCGGTGCCAGCAGAGCCATACGTGTAGGCCTCACACGCTTGGGATTGGAGTGGAAGTATGTTAGTCGCTCCCCACGTGAAGGTATGTTCACCTATAACGATATAACAGGGGAAACTTTAAAGGAATATGAGGTAATTGTCAACTGTAGCCCTGTTGGCATGTTTCCTAAAACCGAAGAATGCCCGGCTATACCTTATAATTATTTGTCACCAGACAACTTGCTCTACGATTTGGTTTACAATCCGGAATCCACACTCTTTATGAAAAAAGGAGCACTCCAAGGTGCCGTTGTCAAAAACGGTTTGGAAATGCTACACCTACAAGCTATTGCCAGTTGGGAATTCTGGAATGAATAGATAACCCGTTAAAAGTCAAGTTTCATTTCAAACCCGCATTGGAAAGGCTTATTCAACTGAGCGTACCCCCTGTTCGTGCTTTGGAAATAGAACGTTCGGCAACGGCTGTCATAAATGTTTGCCGCCCACACCCCAAACTCCAGATGCTCTCGATAAAAAGTGATTTTAGCATCCAGAGCACTGCAGAAAGGTTCGCTAATCTGATTATCTTCTGTCCAATATATTTTTCCTACCCCATGCCAGTTGGCCCTTACCACCATACGGTCTAAAAGTTGTCGGCCAAGCATCTTAGGCAAGGATATAGTATAGTTGGCTCCCAAATCGACAGCATGCTGAGGAGTGAAGGGAACACGATTACCTTCGTACGAAACTCCGGAAGAAAGAACATACTCCGTAAACGCTGCATGCGTATAGCCATAGCTGGCATGCGCCTGTAAACGGTCCGAAAGTTGAGCCCGCATAGAAAGTTCGCCTCCGAAAGATCTGCTCCGACCAGCATTACGGGTAATTTCCCCGACCCAGAAAGGCCGTGTTTGACCCATCTGCAAATCCGACACATTTGTCAAAAAAACAGATGCATCTATAAAGAACTTATTCTTCACAGGATTGAGGTGTGTCCCCAACTCGTAACTCCAAGCATATTCCGGTTTGTACAGGCACAAAGAAGGCACATCCGATACATGGCAGTTATAACCTCCACTTCTATAACCTCTTGATATGGTTCCGTACACATTTCCCTTTGCGAAGGAGTACTGCATCGAAAAGCTGGGCATCAGCTGCCACCAGTCGTTGCTATCGCCAGAATAACTTGCATGTTCATATTCCAACCGAAGCCCTAAAGTAACATCCCACCCCTTTGCATTAAAGATGTCGAAAAACCTACTTTGGTGGTATAGTGCGGCACTATTGGCTGGAGTATCAAAAAGACGGGATGCGCCTGATCCCGGTGAAAAATGCTGATGCAACCACTGATAGGAGAAACCGGCTCCCGTGCTCCATTCCCAATGACGCCAAACGCCCGGTCTGCTTTTTAAAGTTATCTCATCGGTTAATGTACGGCTGTGTTGCATTTGCTGAACAGTACTTAGACTAAGGTGCGTAAAATCTCCGTCCATCTTCAGGTCATCATTCAGCAACTGGAATCCAAGCACATTGCCAAGTGTTACCCCGGACCAATTGTATTCGGCTTTAAGCCCTACATTAAGCATGTGTCGCAGGTAGGTGTTGTCATCGTTGCTTGTTATACGCCCAATATCCTGAGTCAGCTGGTCTTTGAAATAATCGTCATCAGAAACACGCTCCAAATAAAACGGAAACGCATCTTGTGAACAAAGTTCATAGTTGGCAAAGAAATCTATCTTCGACACTTCATCGGGACGGTACAGCAACCTTGTATGTGCCCGCAGCGACCGGTCTGCATCCACCTTCAAACCAGATATATTATGATTAAAATACTGACCTCCGGAACGATAGGCGACACTAGCCGAAAGCCCCAGTTTCTCCGAGAAACGCTGATAATGAGATACTGCGGTATAATGAGCATAATGATTGGCCATGGAACGTTCTATTACCGTCCCTTGATAATCAATAGGATTCTTAGTCGTAATACGGATAAGTCCGCCCATTGCATTTCTGCCATAGAGTGCACTTTGCGGTCCGCGTAAAATCTGAATCTGCTCAATCTCGTTAATCTTCGTATTAAAAGAACTGTTATTCAACCAAGGTATGCCATCTACATACAGACCTACAGCTGGTGAACTCCCACAACTTCCCACTCCTCTCATAAATACAGCTGTTGAATGAGCACTCCCCGATGAGGAAACAAAAAGTCCCGGAACAATAGTCGTCAGATCGCGGATATCAAAAATACCTCGTGCCCTTATATCCTCAGCATTAAAAGATATAGCATTTTGAGAGAAAATGCCCTGAGTCAGAAATAAAGCTATAACGAAATGAGCTATTCTCATTCTTCTTCCGAATTGTTTTGCGTCTGCAAAGATAGAAACATTTTTTCTAAAAAACAATAATTATTGGATGTACATGCATGGGGAATTTGCGTATATAAGATAATTGTATTATCTTTGCACGGCAATTACAAACATATAATAATGAGCAACCAAAGATATATGATGCGCGGCGTCAGCGCTGCCAAGGAAGATGTCCACAATGCAATCAAGAACATAGACAAAGGAATATTCCCTCAAGCATTCTGCAAAATCATACCAGACATATTAGGAGGCGACCCCGAATATTGCAATATCATGCATGCCGACGGAGCCGGAACAAAATCGAGCCTGGCTTATATGTACTGGAAAGAAACTGGCGACCTTAGCGTATGGAAAGGCATTGCCCAGGATGCGCTTATCATGAATACCGACGACCTGCTGTGCGTAGGTGCGGTGGACAACATTCTGGTAAGCAGTACCATCGGACGAAACAAGATGCTGATTCCGGGCGAGGTTATCTCAGCCATCATCAACGGAACCGACGAACTGTTGCAGCAGATGCGCGATATGGGAATAGGCATCTATGCCACAGGCGGCGAGACAGCTGACGTAGGCGATCTCGTTCGCACCATCATTGTAGACAGCACTGTTACCTGTCGTATGAAGCGTAGCGATGTGATTGATAATGCCAATATCCGTCCGGGCGATGTAATTGTAGGCCTTTCTTCTTGCGGACAGGCCACCTATGAGACATCATACAATGGAGGCATGGGCAGCAACGGCCTGACCAGCGCACGCCACGATGTATTCAGCAAGTACTTGGCTGAGAAATATCCCGAGAGCTACGACAAGGCCGTACCTGAAGAACTGGTCTATAGCGGTTCTTACAAACTGACAGACGAGGTAGAAGGCTCTCCTATCAATGCAGGCAAACTGGTTCTCTCCCCTACCCGCACCTATGCTCCTGTGGTGAAGAAGCTGCTGGATGAACTCCGTCCCAAGATTCACGGTATGGTACACTGCACTGGCGGTGCACAGACAAAAGTGCTGCACTTTGTGGGTGACAACTGCCGTGTTATCAAGGACAATATGTTCCCCGTCCCTCCCCTCTTCAAGGCTATCATCAAGGAGAGTGGAACAGACTACGCCGAGGCTTACAAGGTCTTTAACATGGGACACCGTCTGGAGGTTTACTTGTCTCCCGAAGATGCCGAGAAGGTGATAGAAATCAGCAAGAGTTTCAATATTGATGCTCAGATAATCGGTCGCATTGAGGAGGGAAAGAAGAGTCTGCTCATAAAGAGCGAATTTGGTGATTTTGAGTATTAAGCATGGCAGAAAATAGTTTATTAAACAGACTGGAAGGACTTGTTTCCCGATACGAGGAAGTAAGCACGCTTATTACGGACCCTTCCGTAATTGCCGACCAGAAGCGTTACGTGAAACTGACCAAGGAATATAAGGACCTTGGCAAAATCGTTGCAGCCAGGAAAGAATACGTGGGTTGTCTGCAGAATATCGAGGATGCCAAGGAGATGCTTGCCATAGAGGAAGATGCGGACACGAAGGAGATGTTGCGCGAGGAAATGGCAGAAAGCGAAAAACGTATCCCCCAACTGGAGGAAGAGATAAAACTATTACTCATCCCTGCTGATCCCGAGGATGACAAGAACGTCATCATGGAAATCCGAGGCGGTACAGGTGGTGATGAAGCTGCCCTGTTTGCCGGCGACCTGTTCCGAATGTACAGCAAGTACATAGAACTGAAAGGCTGGAAGATGGCCGTGAGCAGTTTCTCGGAAGGTTCCGTCGGCGGATTCAAGGAAATCATCTTCAGTGTAACTGGCGAAGGCGTTTACGGCATTCTGAAATATGAATCTGGCGTTCACCGTGTACAACGTGTTCCTGCTACAGAAACTCAGGGACGGGTACATACCAGTGCTGCTACTGTAGCAGTATTGCCTGAAGCTGAGGAGTTTGACGTAGAAATCAACGAGGGTGCCATCAAATGGGACACTTTCCGAAGCAGCGGAGCGGGCGGTCAGAATGTGAACAAGGTAGAATCCGGTGTCCGTGCCCGTTACATGTGGCGCAACCCCTTCACCAACGAGGACGAGGAAATCCTTGTTGAATGTACAGAAACCCGCGACCAGCCCAAAAACAAGGAACGGGCTCTCGCGCGCCTGCGCACATTTATATATGACAAAGAACACCAGAAATACTTGGATGATATAGCATCAAGACGCAAGACTATGGTTTCCACTGGTGACAGATCTGCAAAGATACGAACCTATAATTATCCCCAGGGACGTATCACCGACCATCGCATTGGCTATACCATATATAATCTGAATGCCTTTATGGATGGTCAGATACAAGACTGCATAGACCACCTCATTGTGGCAGAGAATGCAGAAAGAATGAAGGAAGCGGCGTTGTAAAGTTGAAAGTTGAAAGTTGAAAGTTATGACAAGGAAAGAATTATTTGAAAACATAAAGAAAAAACAGAGTTTCCTCTGTGTTGGTTTGGATACAGACCTGAAGAAGATTCCCGAACATCTGCTGAAGGAGGAAGATCCCATCTTTGCCTTCAACAAGGCCATCATTGATGCCACTGCCCCCTACTGCGTAGCATACAAGCCCAATCTTGCTTTCTATGAGGCTTTTGGCGTGAAAGGGATGATAGCCTTTGAGAAAACAGTCAAATACCTGAAGGAGAACTACCCCGATCAGTTTATCATAGCGGATGCCAAACGTGGGGATATCGGTAACACCAGCAAGATGTATGCCCGCACCTTCTTTGGTGAATATGATGTGGACGCCCTTACCGTTGCCCCCTATATGGGAGAAGACAGCGTCACACCCTTCTTGGAAAGCCTCACCCCAGCCCTCTCCGAAGGCGAGGGAGCTACCAAAAACCATTGGGTAATCTTGCTGGCCCTGACAAGTAACAAGGGGTCCTTCGACTTCCAGCTTACAGAGGACAAAGACGGAGAACGTCTGTTTGAAAAAGTTATCCGTAAGAGTCAGGAATGGGGAAATGACGATAACATGATGTATGTGGTGGGTGCTACACGCGGCGAGATGTTCAAGGATATCCGAAAGGTTGCCCCCAAAGCCTTCTTACTTGTTCCCGGAATAGGCGCACAAGGCGGTAGCCTTGAGGAAGTATGCAAATACGGAATGATAGAAGATTGCGGCCTGCTTGTAAATAGCAGCAGAGCCATTATATATGCAGATAATACAGAAAACTTTGCCACTGTTGCAGCCGAGAAAGCCAAAGAGGTTCAGCAGCAGATGGCTCTGTTAGTTGAGAGTTTAGAGATTAGAGATTAGAGATTAGATAAATTTATATTAAGGTGGAATTCAGTGCAGAAATGATAGCTGGCCTTATTGGAGGAACCGTTGTGGGCGACCCTAAGGCAACAGTCAATAACTTCGCAAAAATAGAGGAAGGAAAACCCGGATGTATCAGTTTCCTTGCTAATGACAAATACGAACAATATATCTACGAGACAGAAAGCAGTATCGTACTTGTCAACAATAATTTTGAGCCCAAACAGGAGATAAAGGCTACGCTGATAAAAGTGGCCAATGCTAGAGATGCTGTTGCAAAACTGCTTCAGATATATGAAGGCATGAAGCCAAAACGCAAAGGCATCAGCGAGCTGGCATTCATTGATCCGACAGCAAAAATTGGGAAAGATTGCTACATTGGTCCTTTTGTTGCCATTGCCGAAGGTGTGGAGATTGGCGACGGATGTGTGTTCCATCCCCACGTAACCATTGGCAGAAACGCAAAGGTCGGCAACAATACAGAAATATACAGTAATGCCGTTGTCTATCACGATTGCAAAGTAGGCAACAACTGTATCCTGCATGCAGGTTGTGTTATTGGTGCAGACGGCTTCGGATTCGAGCCGACAGAAACCGGATACAACAAGATTCCTCAGATAGGTATTGCTGTCATCGAGGATGATGTCGAGATTGGTGCCAACACATGCATTGACCGTGCCGTCATGGGGGAAACAATTGTTCACAAAGGTGTTAAACTGGACAATCTGGTCCAGATAGCACACAACGATGAGATTGGATGCCATACCGTTATGTCGGCACAAGTTGGTATTGCTGGCAGCACCAAGGTAGGAGAATGGTGTATGTTCGGAGGACAGGTTGGTATTGCCGGACATGCCACCATAGCAGACAGGACCATGGCCGGAGCTCAGGCTGGCATCCCCAACAACATAAAGAAACCAGGAACTGCCGTACAAGGGACGCCCGCGATAGAAGCCAAGACATTCTGGAAGTCCAGCGCCTTGTTCAAAAACTTGTATCAGATGTGGGCGGATATGAACGAAATGAAAAAAGAGATTAAAGCTCTGAAAGAAGAGCTTGCAACAAAGAAATAATCATGTTGAAACAAAAAACATTAAATAATAGCTTTTCACTAAGCGGAAAAGGTCTGCATACAGGACTGAACCTGACCGTCACCTTTTTGCCAGCACCTAAGGACCACGGTTATAAAATCCAGCGTGTTGATTTAGAGGGACGACCCATATTAGATGCCATTGCAGAGAATGTAATAGACACAAGAAGGGGAACTGTTCTGGGAAAAGGGAATTTCAAATGTAGTACCATCGAACATGCAATGGCAGCATTGTATGCCCTGGGGGTTGACAATGTTTTAATTCAAGTTGACGGACCGGAATTCCCCATCCTTGACGGAAGTGCCGAGCAATATGTAAAAGAAATACTACGCGTCGGTACAATGGAACAAGATGCAGAAAAGGATTTCTACTACATCACAAAGAAGATGGAGTTTAAGGACGAGGAAACTGGTGCATGCATTACTCTCCTACCCGACGAAGAATTCTCTATTACCAGCATGATATCCTTTAACGGGCAATTCCTGAGTAGCCAGTTTGCCACGCTAGACAACATGGATGACTTTGCTACTGAGATAGCAGCAGCAAGAACTTTTGTCTTCGTCAGAGAAATTGAGCCTCTTCTTACTGCAGGACTTATTAAGGGTGGTGACCTGAACAACGCCATTGTTATCTACGAAAAACAGACCAGTCAGGAAAATCTGGATAAGCTTTGCAAACTTACGGGTGCCGAACATCATGATGCAACAGAATTAGGATATCTGCAACACAAGAAACTCGTTTGGGACAACGAACCAGCCAGACATAAGCTATTGGACATCATTGGTGATATGGCGTTAATCGGCAAGCCTATCAAAGGACGTATTATTGCCACTAAGCCTGGACACACCATCAACAACAAGTTTGCACGCATGATGCGAAAGGAAATTCGCAAGCACGAAATTCAGGCTCCCAAGTACGACCCCAACAAACCCGCAATAATGGATACTAACCAGATTCGTGAATTGCTACCACACAGGTTCCCGATGTTACTTGTTGATAAAGTAATTGAGATAAAAGCAGACAGTATAGTTGCGGTTAAGAATATTACCAGTGATGAGCCTTTCTTCCAAGGACACTTTCCTGCTGAGCCCATCATGCCAGGCGTCCTGATCATTGAAGCTATGGCACAGGCGGGCGGAATACTTGTAATCAAGAACTTAGAAGATGGAGCTGATTACAGCACCTATTTTATCAAGATAGACAACGTTAAGTTCAAGCAGAAAGTCGTACCCGGAGACACACTGATTTTCAGAGTAGATATACTGGGACCATTACGTCATAATATCGGAAGCATGCAGGGATATGCTTTCATAGGTGAGAATTGTGTTGCTGAGGCAACCTTTACTGCCCAAGTAATTAAAAACAAATAAAGATATTGATATGAGCAAAATCAGTCCCCTCGCTTACATTCATCCGGAAGCCGTCATAGGAGAAAATTGCGAAATCGGTGCATTCTGTTATATTGACAAAGGCGTAGTTATTGGAGACAACAACACGCTCATGAACAGTGTTACCATGCTTTATGGCGCACGCGTCGGAAACGGAAACATATTCTTCCCGGGAGCAGTAATCAGCGCGATACCCCAAGACTTAAAGTTCAGAGGCGAAGACACTACGGCAGAAATAGGGAATGACAATAAGATACGTGAGAATGTGACTATCAACAGGGGAACAGCAGCCAAAGGAAAGACAATCGTTGGCAACAACAACCTTTTAATGGAGGGCGCACATGTTGCCCATGATGCCCTTGTCGGCAATGGCTGCATTATCGGCAACAGCACAAAGCTTGCCGGAGAAATCGTGATAGATGACAATGCCATCCTGAGTGCAGGAGTCTTGATGCACCAATTCTGCAGAGTAGGCAGCTATACTATGGTGGGAGGCGGAACCAGATTCAGCCAGAATGTATTGCCTTTCAGCCTCTGTGCAAGAGACCCGGCTTCATTCTGCGGATTAAACACAATAGGTCTGAGAAGAAGAAACTTTGACAGAGAAATCATTGACAACATCCACATGGCATACCAGATTATTCTTCAGGGAACTGGTAAGCTGAACGAACTGCTAGCCAGAGTTGAAGAAGAAATACCCATGTCGGATGAAATCAAATATATTCTTGATTTTATCAGGTCCAGTAACCGGGGATTTATCAGATAATAAACAGAAAGACCAAATGACATTTAGAATAACAATATTCAGCCAAGAGGTAGAAGACTTTGTAATGGAAGCCAGAATTGATGCTGAGGCAAAATTTACAGAGCTACACAATCTAATAATCAGCACCTGTAATTATCAGGACATGAACAATCATGGCTTCCTGATATGTGATGACGAATGGCATGTAAAAGACCATATACGACAGACTTATACCGGGGATATCGATTCCGAAGAAGACATCAATCTGATGCAGAACTGTTCACTTAGAGACTTTCTCGAAGAAGAAGGACAGAGAATAGCATATATTTTCGACCCTGAAGGAAAAAGATTCTTCCTTATGGAAATTAGCGAATTGTTATTCGGACAGCCAGAACCAAAGGGAAGGATAAGCAAGAAACATGGCACTCCACCCATACAACACTTAAACGAAGAATTAACATTACAACCCACATCTGAAGTCGCAGACGAAGAAACCGAGGAAGAATTTTACGGAGACGACGACTTCGAGGAGGGTGAATTAGACATGGAAGGATTCGAGATAAACGAATGAAACTCTTTGTCCTTTTAGGTCCGACGGCCGTTGGTAAGACCTCTCTGTCACTTAAAGTTGCAAAACTATTAGGCAGTCCTGTCATCAACTGTGACAGTCGTCAGATTTACAAAGGCATGGACATTGGGACAGCTGCACCGACAAGAGAGCAGCTAGAAGAAGTCAAGCATTATTTTGTAAAAATTCTGGAACTTCAGGATTACTACAGTGCCGCTCAATATGAGGCAAACGTCTTACAACTAACCGATCAGCTACAGCACCAACACAACAACCTCCTGCTTTCCGGAGGAAGCATGATGTATATAGACGCTGTTTGCAACGGAATTGATGATATCCCCAATGTTGATTCAGCTGTCCGGGAACAACTAAAAGAAAGACTGCAGACAGAAGGTTTGGAACCACTCAGAAACGAGCTGAGGTTACTCGACCCGGAATACTACAATATTGTTGACCTGAAAAACCCTAAAAGAATCGTTCATGCCTTGGAAATATGCTATACCTCAGGGAAAACTTATTCATCCTTTCGCATTCACAAAAAGAAAGAAAGGCCTTTCCAGATAATAAAGATTGGCCTGAGAAGGGAAAGAAGCGAACTCTTCGACAGAATCAACAAAAGGGTGGATAATATGATAGAAGAGGGACTGCTGGAAGAAGCCAGAAGACTCTACCCGTATCGACACTTGAACGCCTTAAACACAGTCGGCTACAAAGAGATTTTCCAATATTTCGACGGAGCGACAACGATATACATTGGTTTTCTCCTGACAACGGGAAAGAAATAACAGACTTTATAACAGCACATATATAATCAACGCTATGGAACCGAAGCTCACAGCCATTTGGAACAGATTCAAGTCCATCGTAAAAAGAATTTACACAGGACCATGGTACAAAAAGATAGCCGTATGGATATGTACGTTGGTTTTTTCTGGATTGGCATTCTTTTTCGCCATCGACAGCAATCTATTCTATCTGTTTGGCAGTACACCTGATTTTGACGAAATAAAGGACCCCACCGTCAGTGAAGCATCTGAAGTTTACAGTGCAGACGGAAAACTGATAGGCAGATATTATAACGAGGACAGGACACCAGTTGAATATAAAGATATTTCTCCCATCCTTATTCGTACGCTTGTTGACACAGAAGACGAAAGATTCTATCATCATCATGGCATTGACTATATTGGACTTTTTTCTGCTTTTAAAGATATCTTCTCCGGTCACGCACGCGGAGCCAGTACGATAACCCAACAGCTAGCAAAAAACATGTTCCGTGTACGCACGAAACACAGAACAGGCTTTCTAGGAAAGATCCCCGGAGTCGGAATCCTGATTATGAAAGCAAAGGAATGGATTGTCGCAACGAAACTGGAAATGATTTTCGACAAAGAAGAGATTCTGACCATGTACCTTAATACCGTTGATTTCGGATACAATTCATTTGGCATAAAAACGGCTTCAGCCAGATATTTCAACACCACCCCCGACCGACTCACGTATGAGCAGGCTGCCATCCTGGTCGGTTTATTAAAAGCTACCAGCATCTACAACCCCAGGAACAACCCTAAAAACAGTCTGGAAAGACGAAACACTGTTCTTGATGTTGTATATGACCACAACCATATCGTAATTAACGGAATTCCTGCAAGCTTATCACAACTTGACTCATTAAAGTCACTGCCCTTAGAATTAGCACAGAAGAACGGCGAGAAATCACAGAACGAATCTGCCCCCTACTTCCGTGACGAATTGGTTGAATACCTTGACATGCTGTGCGAAATAAAGGAGATACCTGGTTACGACGAAACAAACAAGTTGAATCTCTATTCAGATGGCCTGAAGATATATACGACAATAGACACACGTCTTCAGAAATATGCCGAAGAAGCCGTAAGGAAGAAAATGCAGTCACTCCAGAATCAGTTTAACGCGCATTGGGGCAACACTCCACCATGGCAGGACAGCAAACATAAAGAAATCCCCGAATTTATTGAGAACATCGCAAAAAAGACTCCTGCGTACCAAAGATTAAAGAAGAAATATCCCGACAATATTGACTCTATAAATTACTATCTGAACCTCCCTCACCCCGTAAAAGTCTTTTCTTACGAGGGTCCCGTCATCAAAGAGCTGAGCACCATGGACTCCATACGCTATATGGTCAAATTCATGCACTGCGGATTCATTGCCATAGAGCCAGACACAAGAGAGATTAAAGCATGGATAGGAAACGTCGACTACGACTCATGGAATTTTGACAATGTAACCGCCAAGCACCAACCAGGCTCAACGTTTAAGCTTTTTGTTTATACCGAAGCGATGAGACAAGGTCTTACCCCCTGTAGCAGAAGAATGGACACATGGGCTTCCTACCGGGACCCAGGGGAAGAAAAAGCATGGATACCTCACAACGCCAACGGAACCTTCTCCGATTCAGAGATGACGCTTAAAAGAGCCTTTGCCAGCAGCATTAACAGTATTGCCGTTAAAGTGGGATTAGAGGTAGGAATAAAAAACATCATTAACACAGCCTATAATATGGGGATAAAAACACCCTTGCAAGAAACGAAATCCATTTGCCTGGGAAGCAGTGTAGTTAACCTCTTAGAACTCGCCAACAGCTACTGCACTGTTGTCAATGATGGGAAATACAACATCCCCATTATGATTTCACGCATAGAAGACAAAGACGGAAATATTATTTACAAAGCAAAGAAAAAGGAAAGGCAGGCCATTCCATACGAAACCGCCTATCTTATGCAAATCATGCTAAGAGGAGGATTACACGGAACTTCCGCGCCGATGTGGGAATATATAGGAGGCCTCACGCAAACAACGGACTTTGGGGGAAAGACAGGAACCAGCAATAATCATGCCGATGCCTGGTACATAGGTGTAACCCCCAAATTAGTAGGAGGCGTATGGGTCGGAGGTGAATTTCCCTGTATACATTTCAGGACAGGAGCATTGGGACAAGGAGGCAGAGCAGCCCTCCCGATATTTGGTGATTTTATAAAAAAAGTTCTGCACGACAAGAGATTTGACAAATACAAGGCAAAGTTTCCCGAACCTAAAGGACTTGACCCGAGTTTATGGTCTTGTAGCGATTATATAGAGGAACCGGACAGCACTTTATCCGACGAAAATGAATCGTTGGATTATTCGGATGGAGAAATACCATCAAACAACAGCACAATTGAACCGCAAAACGAGTTCCCGAGCTCCGAAGAATGAAAAAGTAGCACCCGATTTGTTAATTAGTCTTAAAATTGGACATGAAAAACCACTTCCCTTACGGGGTTTCAGTAAAAAAACGTAAATTTGCTCTGTTAAGCACCTAAAATGTGCAAAAAAGTGATTAAGAAACATAAATAATTTAAACTAAAAATAACACTAAAAATGCGTATGACAAACCGTTTAAGCAAATGGAGTAGGCAATCATCCCGAATGATTTGCCTAATGGCAGCTTGCGGGCTGATGTATGCTTGTTCAGACAGTTTCCCGTATGACGACAAGAAACCCGACTGGCTGAATGCAAGTATTTACGAAAGCCTTGAAAAGGATGGCAATTTCAAAACGTATTTGAGATTGCTTGCTGACGAAGACGTTAACCCCAAGAACGAGGCATCGCGTGATCTGACAGACGAGTTGAAGAAAACTGGTTCTAAAACCGTCTTCGTAGCAGATGATGCCGCATGGAAAGCGTTCTTCGAAAAGAACAAAACGCTGCCAAAGAGTAACCCTTGGCATTATGCCACCTCTTACGAGAACCTGAGTGTAGCACAGAAGAAATTGTTGATTCACACCAGTATGCTCAACAATGCCATCGTTATGGAAAACCTGGCAAGTAGTGAAGCAAGTGGCGACAACTCACCTACACGTGGTGAGTACATGCGTCGTTTTACTGATGTAGCTACAACAGACACAGTCACTTACATTGCATCAGAAGATTTGCCATATACAAAGAATCCTGTTGACAAAGACTATTGGGAGCGCTTCCGTCAGGAAAACGGCGGAAACGGTATCTATCTGGTTACCGACTCCAGCCTCACCATGATGCTCCATTTCACACAGGAGCACATGTCCAGGAATAACATCGACAGTGATTTCGACTTCCCCAAATTCATGGGTCGCGAACGTATCACAAGCGATGTACATATTTATGACGCACATCTTGACAGCACTGATATCGTATGTCAGAACGGTTACGTAAACATGACAGAGAAACCTCTCTGTCCCTTGCCAAGTATGGCAGAAGTGATACGGACCAACGGTCATACCAACATTTTCAGTCACATGCTGGACCGCTACAGTGCTCCCTATTACAACCGTCGAATCACGGAGGATTACAGAGTGCTTCACCCCGAATTCCAAGATTCTATTTTCACCAAGCGTTATATCTCTGACATCAGTGCAGGCGGTAGAGTTTTGAATTCAGAGCCTGGACCCAGAGGTACTTATACAAAGTATTATCCGTACAAGTACACATCCGACCTGATGCCTAAGATTCTCAAGGACTATGCCGGTTCCGGAGAACCCAGTCTGAAATATGACCCTGCTTGGAATGAGTATTACGAAGATCCTCAACACCCCGAGAATCGCGAGAAGGATATGGCAGCCATGTTCGTTCCCAACGACTCAACCCTTTGGGACTATTTCACACGCGCCGGTGGTATGCAGTTAGTTAAAACATATTATGTACGCGAGAAGACAGAA
>CADAWW010000039.1 GCA_902791675.1 uncultured Bacteroidales bacterium | reverse complement strand
TCCTTACCACCATACTCTGACACAGCATTCATGACTAGACGTTTTCCAGGATGGCGTTCCTTCATGGCCTTAATAAAGGATGCATAGCCCGAAGGGAGATTAAGTTGGGAACCGTTATAATTATATAAGGTTCCACGATTCCCTAGTTGGTCTATCTGATAACCATCGAAATCCAGGCAGGCATAAACATCATCATTACGGTCTGCCAAGAAGGCTTGCCATTCGGGGTTAGCGGGATTAGCCAGATAGATGTCGCTCTTCCATGAATCAGGCAGGTCATGTTTGTCTTTCTGTGTGTGGTTTCTATCCTTAAAAGCTAACCACTCCTCCTTTACTCCACGTGATTCGTAATCATCCAACACACCAAAGCAGAGGTTGTAGAAAAAACTCTTCATCCCCAACTGATGCTGACGCGTAATATAGTTCCTGACAGCACTGGTATAGATGATGCGATTGGCTATATCCTTGTAAGTGGATAAGGGCTTCTCGCGAGTTCCGCCCAAAGGCCAGTCGTGAGAAAAATGCCAATCCTGAAATTGCACAGCGTTGATGTGGCAACGGTTGAGCCAAGTCATTTCGTTGCGAACCACGCTGACGGTCTTACCGCTGCCAAAGGTAGCTACAAAGCCATAACGGGGAAAACGAGTCCAATCAGAAGACACATCTACAGCTATGGTACCATGAATAATATCTGTAGTGCCGTCGGTAGTATAAACCTCGACTAAATAGCCCTGAAAATCCTGAGGGGGAGCAGTCCAGGTCCATGTTCTGGTTGTAAGAAGGGTGTCAGCCACCACGTTGGCCAAGCAGCGATACCTTACCCTTAAGCCCGATACAGGAGTAGCTGTAAGCTTGAAGGTTATGGTATCCCCTGGGATATATGCGCATTTATCCGTAGAGACATCATAGTACAGTTTCTTCATAGCTGGCGTAGCTTGCGAACTGAGACGTGCCTCGATGGGAAGCGCATAAGCACATCCACTAGAAAATAGAAGAAGAAGGATGACAATTGAAGACTGAAAACTAAAAATAGAGAATTGAAAGATTTTCATGGCAAATTGGATTTAAACGTGAGACTCTTAAACTTCTCGAACGAACTGTCAACTGTCAACTATCAACCTTTTTCAATCCCATTTCTGCAGCTTTCTGGAGCATGAACTGACGAGCAGCATCATGGTCGTTGGGGATAACAGAATCCCAGATGGCGTCCTTGACGACTTGTTTGAGGATACCAATCTGACGACAAGGTTTAAGACCAAAGGTTTCCATTATTTCCTCGCCTGTAATAGGATTCTGCCAAGTGCGGTAATTATCTCGGGCTTGAAGGTCGGCCAACTTCTCGCGCACCAACTGGAAGTTATCCAGGAAACGCTGCTTCTTCTGCATATTCTTGCTGGTAATATCAGCCTCACAAAGGAGCATCAGGTCGTCAATATCCTCACCTGCCTCAAACAGCAGTCGACGAACCGCAGAATCTGTGACCACATCATCTGCAATGGCTATGGGACGCATGTGCAGGCCCACCAGCTTCTCAACATACGTCAGGCGTTCATCAAGTGGCAGCTTCATGCGTCGGAAAATTGGAGCGACCATCTTCTGACCTATATAATTATGGTTGTGGAAGGTCCATCCTACCTTTTCCTCCCAACGCTTACTTCGAGGCTTGCCTATATCATGCAGGAGGGCAGCCCAACGGAGCCATAGCCCCCCTTCAACCTCCCCCCGAGGAGGGAGGCTTTCTTTACTCCCCTCTCCTCGGAGAGGGGCTAGGGGTGAGGCTACATTCTCGAGGACCTCAAGCGTATGATAGAAATTATTCTTATGGGCTCTGCCATTTCTTTCCTCAACAATATCGAGAGCAGAAAGCTCAGGCATAATAATCTGCAGGATACCACTACGTTGCAAATAATCGAAACCGATACTGGGATGCTGAGCCAACATAATCTTGTTGAGTTCGTCGATAATGCGCTCTTGCGAGATAATCTTGATGCGCTCAGCATTACGATTGAGTGCCTCTTGCGTTTCATCCTCAATCTGAAAGCGCAACTGAGTGGCAAAGCGGATGCAACGCAGCATGCGTAACGGATCGTCACTGAAAGTGATATCCGGATCAAGAGGGGTTGCAATAAGTCCGTCTTCCATATCCCATAGTCCGCCGAAACGGTCAATGAGCCGCTTACCATCAACCAGACCTTCGGACGTTAAGCAATAAGCCAGGGCATTGATAGTAAAATCGCGACGATCCATATCATCTTCCAACGATCCGTCCTCCACAATAGGCTTACGGCTGTCACGACTATAGCTCTCACGACGCGCCCCCACAAACTCCACTTCCTGATCTTTCCATTTAACCTGCGCTGTACCGAAGTTACGAAAAACACTCACGTGTGCTCCTTTTCCCAACCGTTTGCCTAAAGCCTTTGCCACACGAATACCAGGACCCTCCGTAGGAGTTGAGAGTTGAGAGTCGGCTGACGTTGAACACCTTGGGTCAACCACTACACAGTCTATATCTTTGGACGGGCGATCCAAGAAGAGGTCACGCACATATCCACCCACTGCATAACAGTGAAGTCCCAGTTGGTCCGCCACCTCGCCAATAGCACGGAATATGGGAGTATCAAACAGACCGGCAAGATCTTCTTCCGTGAGATGCTTCATTCTGCGTCCTTCTTTTTGTCCTCCATAAGTTTACGTTCAAAGAACTGCTGCTTGATGTGCAGGCGCTCCCACTCCTCACCCTGAGCATTCTGCATACTATCCGCAGCTGCTGCCATTTCAATACTGTCCAGCAAGAGAATGGCCTGTTTGCGGGCCTCTATAGCGGTAGGATACTTCTGACGCAGGGAAAGAATAGAATCCTTTGCCTCGGCATAATGTTTATACCGTAGAGCAATACGGGCATCAGAGAGCAGACGAGCAGCGTTCTCGCTGGTATTATCACTACCACAAGCACTTAAAAGAAGAAGTAGTGCCGAAAGGGAAAAGATTGTTTTTCTCATAATAAATCAAAATCCAAACATAGGGAGGATAAAGTTACGTATATCATTACTAAAGGCCAGTAGCATGAGCAAGACAAGCAAACCGATTCCAATCTTCTCGAACCACTCGGCTGCCTTATCGGAAGGCTGCTTGCCTGTGATACCCTCCCACAGAAGGAACATAATGTGACCACCATCCAAGCCTGGAATAGGCAAAATGTTCATCACAGCCAAGATTATACTGATAAAGGCGGTAAGCAACCAGAACTGCTCCCAATCCCAAGCTGAAGGGAAGATATTACCTATAGTGATGAAAGAGCCTACACTCTTGGCTCCTTCGGCACTGGCAACGTACTTGAGGTCGTTAACATACCCGCAAAGCGTACGCCATCCCTGTTGCAAACCAGCAGGAATACATGAGAGAAGGGTATAAGAAGCATGCTCTTTCTGGAAGGGAATCATACGATTGACTCCCATCAAATACTTTTCGTCGAGCTTGAGTTGAGCGGTATCAGGCTGGGCTTCATCTGGCAATTGATAAACCACCAGCAACTGACGTTGCTTGAGACTATCGGCATGTGTGCAGCCGGGAGCTGCAAGCACATCCTGACGACGAAGCGTAACCTCACAGTCGAAATCAGTCCAAGTTGCAATCTCCTTTCCATTCACAGCCAGAAGGCGTGTACCCTTCTGAAAGCCTGCCTTATCGGCAGCAGAGCCAGGCAACACACTATCTACCACAGCGGGCGCTATAGGAGCTATGAAAGGTGGCACGCTCTGTATCATCTCCAGCATATTAAGGCCGCCAGAGGGCATCTGCAAATCTACCTCCTTGCCCTCGCGTAGAACAGTTACAACAGATGCGTTTGAGAGTGTACGAACAATGGCTGTGCTATACTCGGGAATCTCCTTGCCATCAACAGCAACGGGAATATCGCCATTGCGGAAACCTACACTCTGAGCCTCGCTGCTAAACTGGAAGCCCTGTGTCATGTTACGCATGGGGATAAAGTCCCTTCCCCACGTAAACATAACCACGCTGTACAGGAACCAGGCAGTAAGGAAATTCATAAGCACGCCACCAAACATTATGAAGAAACGCTTCCATACCTTCTGGGAACGGAACTCATTGGGCTTGGCAGGTTGTTTCATCTGCTCCAGGTCCATACTTTCGTCTATCATGCCGGAAATCTTGACATAACCGCCAAGGGGAATCCAGCCAATACCGTATTCCGTTTCATTATTCTTGAAATGGGGAAACAAACGGGTGAACCACTTGGAACGCGTGCTAAAGAGGTGGAACTTATAGTCGAAGAACATGTAGAACTTCTCTACCTTCACCCCAAAGAGTTTAGAAAAACCAAAATGACCTCCTTCATGCAGGAGAACCAATAAACTGAGGCAGCACAGAAGCTGCAAAGCTTTTATAAGAACTACTTCCATATAATACAAATCCTTTTTACCTATTTTATTAAATGAGTGAGGCAGCAACTTGGCGCGATTCGGCATCGCATGCCAGGTAGTCATCGAGTGTATTCTGCTCCTGATGAGCCACCTTCTGTAGAGTTTTCTCGATCACATCTGCCATCTGCAGGAAGCCACAACGCTCCTGACGGAAGGCCAGGTTGACAACCTCGTTTGCTGCATTGACAACACAAGCGGCATTTCCGCCCAAACGGATAGCCTCGTAAGCCATGTGAAGGCAACGGAACTTGTCCTCATCGGGCCGTTCGAAAGTGAGATCCTTCATCTGCCACCAATCCAAACGGGGAAATTTACTCTGCAGACGTTCAGGATAGGAAAGGGCTAACTGAATGGGCACACGCATATCGGGTGCTCCTAACTGAGCTTTTACGGCACCATCCTTGAACTGAACACCACTATGGATGATACTTTGCGGATGTACCACAACCTGAATCTGCTCGGGTGTTACATCAAAGAGCCAACGGGCCTCAATGACCTCGAACCCTTTGTTCATCATACTGGCACTATCGATGGTTATCTTGGCCCCCATATCCCAATTGGGATGCTTCAGCGCCATTGCTGGCGTTACCTTCAGCAACTGCTCCTTGGTAAAGTTGCGGAAAGGCCCCCCACTGGCTGTAAGAATAATCTTCTCTATCTCGCTCTGCTCCCCCATCAAACTCTGGAAGATAGCACTGTGCTCGCTGTCCACAGGCAGGATGGGCACATGATTCTGCATGCAGAGCTCGGTAATCAATTCGCCAGCGACCACCAACGTCTCCTTATTGGCAAGGGCAATGGGTTTCTTGGCCTTTATAGCACTAATGGTAGGACGCAGTCCACTGAAGCCCACCAGAGCAGTAAGTACTACATCAACGGGATCCATCTGTACCACCTGACAAAGTGCCTCTGCTCCTGCATACACTTGAATAGGTTCAGCAGCCAAGGCATCCTGAACATACTGATACTTGCTCTCATCGGCAATCACGACGGCTGCCGGTTGGAACTTACGGGCCTGCTTTATCAGCAAATCAGCTTGCGAGTTGGCAGTAAGCACATAAGCCTCAAAGAGGTCGGGGTGCTCTTCTATCACCTGAAGTGTCTGGGTACCAATGCTTCCTGTGGACCCTAGTATGCATATTTTCTTTTTCATTATAAATTCTTCATTTACTTACAAATCAAGCAGTCCTTCTGGCAGCTGCATGGTTATGATACGTTTCTGATGGTCAACACAGGTAACGAATGACTCGACAGCAGGTATAAGACGTTCGCCAACATGAAAAAGTACATTCTGTGTACTATCGTCCACATAAGCAATCTTCCCCAGCTCTCCTGCCTGTTTGTCCACTACGAGGAAACCTGTAAAGTAACGCCATGTATATTCTCCATCCTCCTCGGGTTCCTGGGTTAGGGCAAGAGGAAAGCATACATCACAACCGCAGAGTTCCTTGGCAGCCTCGGCAGAATCATAATCCTGAAACTTAACGAGGGCCATAGTATCCGAGCGAAAGCGATATTCCTCCATAAAGAATGGCACTAGAATGCCGTCTATACGCAGTACCAAATAGTCTGCATCGACACGGTCCCACACATCGTCGGTAAACGAGAGGGATAGCTCACCACGAACACCATGTGTACGGGTAATTGTACCTATCTTATAAACCTCAGATTCTTTTATCATATCATCAATTTTACCTCCCATCGGGGTGTAAGGAGGGGGCTAATCTACACGTTTTATATTTGCACCAAGGGCATTCAAGCGCTCCTCAATATGTTGGTAACCACGATCAATCTGACCAATATTCTCTATACGGCTGGTTCCTTCTGCACTCATTGCGGCAATGAGCAAGGCTATACCAGCACGGATATCAGGACTTGTCATACGACGGGCATGAAGAGGCAACTTATGATTGTGGCCTACTACAACAGCACGATGAGGATCACAAAGAATAATCTGTGCTCCCATATCTATGAGTTTATCCACGAAGAAGAGTCGACTCTCGAACATCTTCTGATGAATGAGCACAGACCCCTTGGCCTGTGTGCTGACAACAAGCAGGACGCTCAGAAGATCGGGGGTGAGTCCTGGCCAGGGAGCATCAGAAATGGTCATAAAGGAACCATCAAGGAACGACTCTATCTGATAACGTTCATGGCGGGGAACAAAGATATCATCGCCTTTGTGCTGGACTTCGATACCCAAACGACGGAATGTGTCGGGGATAATTCCCAACTCATTATAGGCTACGCCTTTAACAAGCACACCATCACCCACCATTGCGGCCATTCCAATAAATGAGCCGACCTCAATCATATCAGGCAGAATGGTATGCTCAGCACCGCCCAACTCCGTAACACCCTGAATAGTCAGCAAGTTACTACCGATACCACTGATACGGGCGCCCATCTTGTTGAGCATTCGGCATAACTGCTGGATATAAGGCTCGCAGGCTGCATTATATACAGTGGTAGTACCTTCTGCCAAAACAGCAGCCATAACTATATTGGCCGTTCCTGTCACAGAAGCCTCATCAAGAAGCATATAGCACCCCTTCAACCCATCTGTTGTAATAGTGAAGACGCCTCGTTCCGTATCATACCGAAAATGACCGCCTAACTTTTGCAGGCCCATGAAATGGGTATCCAAACGGCGACGACCAATATTATCTCCGCCTGGACGAGCCACCTCTGCCCTGCCAAAACGAGCCAAAAGTGGACCGAGCAGCATCACACTGCCACGAAGACTTCCGCAACGAATCAAGAAATCGTCGGTATGCAGGATATCGGTATTAACATCATCGGCCTGGAATGTATAATCACCAGTAGTATTTTTAACAATGTTGACACCTATATCCCTGAGAAGTCGTATCTGATTATTTACATCGGCAATATCAGGAAGGTTTTTTATTCGAACAGGCTGAGACGTAAGCAAAGTAGCACAGAGGACCTGTAGTGCTTCATTCTTGGCCCCTTGAGGAATTATCTCTCCTTTTAATCGGTGCCCTCCTTCAATGATAAATGATGGCATAAACTATAGAAAATGAGAGATGAGACTTAACGCTTTTTCTTTTTATTCTTGCCGTTATTACTCAACTGGGCATTTGAAGGAATGCCAACAGTAGCGAAATGAAAATCTGATGGCAACTCTAACTGACCCTCTGAATAACGTTTGATATCCTGCATCACCAGGTTCTCATCCATAGAATCCCTATTCCAAACAAAAAGATTCTGTTTCATCTGGTTAGCAACCATGCCCACCAATGCATTACGCTCCTCACTATCAGGTAATGTTTGAGCATACTGCAACGCACTCTCTACCAAATGTCCGTAATGACGACGGCGAATCTTTTTCATTGGATAGGATAATGGCTTGGGGTGCTCCATGGCCTCCAACTCAGGAACGATTTCTACAGGATAATCAATGTCGAGCCTATAGTGTGATATTTTAGCAAGGTGATTCCAAAGACGGACCTCGTAATCTGCAGTGTCTGCATTTTCCGGCTGAATACGGGACATAATAGATATGATGGCATTGGCACAACGCTGACGCTCTTCCTTGTCGGGCAAGGAAATAGCCAAATCAACCATATACTGAATACCACGACCATATTCAGGCATTACCAGTTGTTCTCTCTGTGTATTATATTGCATTACAAAATTGGTTTTGATTTAATAGCTATGAATTCTTTCAGATAATAGGGTTCAAAGTAGGCTACGTCCTGGAAATCCTTCAAGTGCATGCTACGCTCAGCCAGCGGGAACATATTCTTGGCCAAAGGATGGATGCCATCAATAAAAAGGGCATTGGAATGCTGAATGATAGGCTGACATTTCTTGGCTCCGTTGCCAAAGAAAAAGACAGGACCCTTATCCAGGTAATCATGATATGTTTCTGCCGTCACTACATCGGCCTGGATGGGACGAATTTCTTTCAAAGCACGGTCATAAACGGCAGAATAGACCTCCATTCTACGAGCATCTATCATAGGAACCAGCAATGCATCTTCTGGGAGTTCTTCCTTACCAAGTAGAACGGGTACACAAAGAATCTTCAGTGTAGAAACAGCTATCAATGGTAAAGCACGACCATAACAGACGCCTTTAGCCAGAGAAACACCAATCCTTAAACCAGTATAACTGCCTGGCCCCATACTGACAGCAACCGCATCCACAGGAATAGCATGACTATTGGCAAAAGACAGTGCCTCTTCAACATACACACCAGTTGATTCCGAATGACCGGGACCGTCAAAATCCTCATGGTGATAAAGAAGTTTACCATCTTCGCTAAGGGCAACAGAACACACTTTTGTGCTAGTCTCAATATGTAGAATACAGGACATTCGTTGAACTTACATTTAAATTTCGCCACAAAATTACTATTTTTTGCCATTATTTCCGTACTTTTGCAGAAAATTGTTGAGAAAATATGATACAATCAATGACAGGATACGGAAAAGCCTCGGCCGAATTCCAAGGAAAAAAGATAAATGCAGAGGTAAAATCACTGAATAGTAAAGCACTGGACCTATCTACCCGACTAGCTCCCATCTACCGAGAAAAGGAAATGGAAGTACGTGCGTTTATCGCTCAGGCACTAGAACGCGGCAAGGTGGAATTCAACCTGTGGATAGAACAGGCTGAAAGCCAGAATGCAGCATCCATAAACGGTGAATTGGTAGCCAACTACTACAAGCAGATTACAGATATTGCCGAAAAATACGACATCGACGAACCCGAAGATATCTGGACCGTACTGATGCGCATGCCCGATGTACTAAGCAAAACTGAAATTCAAGAACTTACCGAAGACGAATGGGCCGTTGCCAAGAGTGTTGTGGAGAAAGCTATTCAGCAGTTGGCAGACTTCCGCAAACAAGAAGGTATGGCGTTACAGAAAAAGTTTGAGGAGAAGCTGGATAACATCGCTTCCCTGCTGGCCTGCATTGAGCCATACGAGATAAGCCGTACGGAGAAAATTCGTCAGAAACTGATAGATGCGCTACAAGCCATCCCGGAAGTGGAATACGACCGCAACAGATTGGAACAGGAGATGATATATTACATCGAAAAACTGGACATCAACGAAGAGAAACAACGCTTAAGCAACCACCTCCGTTACTTCCGCCAGACAATGGAGGAAGGACATGGGCAAGGTAAAAAACTGGGGTTCATCGCTCAGGAAATGGGTCGCGAAATCAACACGACGGGCAGCAAAAGCAACCAAGCCGAAATGCAGAATATCGTGGTGAAGATGAAAGATGAGCTGGAACAGATTAAGGAACAAGTTCTTAATGTAATGTAAAGTCCCCTCCTATGAGTGAATGCTTAAAATAGCAAACAATAGATGAAAAACGGAAAATTGTTAATTGTTTCGGCACCTTCAGGTAGTGGAAAAAGTACAATTGTACAGTATCTGATGAAGGAGCACCCAGAATTTAAGTTGGCCTTCAGCATTAGTGCTACAAGTCGCCCTCCACGTGGCGAGGAAAAACATGGGGTGGAATATTTCTTTCTCTCACCCGATGAATTCCGTCAGCGTATTCAGAATAACGAATTCCTGGAGTACGAAGAGGTCTATCCTAATCGCTTTTACGGCACGCTAAAGGAACAGGTAGAAAAACAGTTGGAAGCTGGACAGAATGTAGTGTTCGACGTAGACGTAAAGGGTGGATGCAACATAAAGAAGTTCTATGGCGACCGAGCCTTGAGTCTGTTTATCCAACCACCCAGCATAGAGGAACTGCGTCGCAGGCTGGAAGGCCGCAATACTGACTCTGCCGAACAGATAAAGATTCGTCTGGACAAAGCAGAATACGAGATGAGCTTTGCTCCTCAGTTCGACCACATCTTAGTCAATGACGACTTGGAAACAGCCAAACAGGAAGCAATCAGGATTCTGACAGAATTCCTAAACTCCTAATGTTCAATGTTCAATGTTCAATATTCAATGTTCAATAAAGACTGGTCTGTACGGAGGCACTTTCAACCCCATCCACATAGGTCATACCCAATTGAGTCAAGCCCTGCTAGATGCACATCTGGTTGATGAGATGTGGCTATTGGTCTCTCCGCAGAATCCATTCAAGAAAAACCAAAAGTTGCTTGACGATGATGCCAGACTACAAATGGCAAAACTGGCAGTGAGGGGTATTCCTAACCTTACGGTCAGCGACTATGAATTCCATTTACCCCGCCCTTCATACATGGTCAACACCTTGGCACATCTTCGTCAGGATTTCCCTGAAAGAGAATTCGTCCTCATCATAGGAGCTGACAATTGGGAACGCTTCCCCATGTGGTATAAGAGCGAAGAGATTCTGGCACATCACCGTCTGATCGTGTATCCAAGACCAGGATTCGAGTTAAAGGACATCCCCGCAGATGTTACCATAGCAGACACGCCACTTATTGACATTAGCAGTACTGAGATTAGAGCGCAAATTAAGGACCCAGATTATCACGGCGAGGGACTATCTCCTGCCGTCTGGAAAGAAATAAAAAAGAAAGGTTACTACACAAATGAAGATTAGGGTTGGATTTGGATTTGATGTCCATAAACTGGTAGAGGGGCGTGAACTCTGGTTGGGTGGCATACGGCTGGAACACACGCACGGCCTGTTGGGTCATAGTGATGCCGACGTTCTTATTCATGCCATCTGCGATGCCCTGTTAGGCGCTGCCAACATGCGAGATATCGGTTACCACTTCCCAGACAATAGCGAAGAGTTTCATAACATTGACAGTAAGATCTTGCTTGTTAAAACCATAGAACTGATAGCTACCAAAGGCTACAAGGTAGGCAATATTGATGCCACCGTCTGTGCTGAGCGCCCTAAACTGAAAGCTCACATCCCCGCCATGCAGGAATGCCTGGCTCGGGTAATGGGCATAGACCTTGACGATGTAAGTATCAAAGCCACCACCACAGAGAAACTCGGTTTCACAGGCCGTGAAGAAGGCATCTCCGCCTATGCCACCGTTCTGGTAGAAAAAAAATAAAGAAGGGCCGCCCCTTCTTTATTTGTTAAGTGTATTCTAAAAAGGATATTATCCTTATCTTCTCCTCATCTTGCCGAAGAGATCACGCATACCATCCAAGTCGAAGCCCAGTGAGAATCGCATGGTCTGATCGAGAGGGTTAGTCTGAGCAGTACTGAAACAATATGCAGCATCAATGGTAAAGACACTCATGTGGAAACCGGCACCAACGGTAAAATACTTACGATTACCCTTGTTTTCGGACTCGTGATGATAACCGGCACGAAGCATAAAACGGTCATTATATGTATACTCACAACCAATACTCCAACGGATTTCCTGCATCTCTTCCTTGAATCCGCCAGGAGCATCGCCAAAACTCTTGAAGATACCAGCTATAGGTGAGATATCATAATAATCACGCTGTACGCGGTCAAGATAATCATTCTCTGCTTCACCCTCCTGTTGCTTTGGATAAGTAGGAATCAACAACTTATTTGCATCAAATGCAAGACTAAACTTATTGTACTCATTAAAGGGAACAGTAAAGTTCAACCCCAAACGTAAGTTGGTTGGAATGAACTCTGAATCATCAGAACCTCCGAATGAAATCTTGCTACCAATATTACTAATGTTGATACCCCACCCAAGGCTACACTCGCGGTTACCCATCATAAAGTATCCCAAACGATACATAGCGATATCAGCAGCAAACGCTTTACCGGCACTACTTTCTGAGGTATAATCGTATTTAATATCAGAGAATATAAAACGTAAGTTTACACCCATTGAGAAGCATTGACTCAGCATGCGGCTGTATCCGACATCAAAAGCCAACTCGTATGGTTTTATGGTCATGTCGTCCATATCGCTAAGATAAACTTCTCCTAAACTAAAAAACCTAAGTGATGCTGACACGGCAGAGTAATCACCAATACGATAGAAACCGGAAACATTGGCCAAATTAATATCATTTACCAGTTTACGCAACCATGGCGTATAACTAATACCTACACCTGCACGAGCTACATTAAAAGGATACTTAGCAGGATTCCAGTACTGAGAAAAGACATCGGCCTCTGTAGCAGCACCTATATCACCCATAGAACCACCACGTGCATCTGGAGCTATGGCTAATGAGGTTACACCATATTGTTCAGGGTTGAATACATTCTTCACATCCTGAGCCTTAACAACTACGATGCTAAACATCGCGGCTAAAAGCAGAGTTATCTTTTTATAATTTGTTGTTTCCATACAATATAAAAACTCTGTTTTTCTTTATTTATTGTTTAAAATAACAATTTTTTGCGTTTTTGACACTTTCTTGCTATCACCGCTCGTCATCTGGCAGCGATAGAAGTAAATTCCGGTAAATAATTTAGCTCCAGCATTGGTGCATAGATTCCAAGGAATAGTGTATAGTCCGCCAGAAGAACTTCCTTGCTCCTGATGATACCAAACACGTCGGCCGGAAAAGTCAAACACTTCAAGCGTAAACTCGCAGTCTGATCCAGCAAGGTCATATGATATAAGGAAATTCGTACTTGTTCTGGCAGGATTCTGGCTTGCCGTAAGACTAAATATATTTGGTGCCACAGTGGGATCAACAACAAAATCCAAAGATACGGCATTGGTATTGTTAAGCACATCCCACGCACGAAAAGTAAGGGTGTGAGGACCTGCTTCCAACTCGGGAAGAACATAAGATACTGTACCCTGAGTGAAGTCACCAAACTCCTGCACGTAATAACTGTTCAACGTATATGTTTTGTCAACATCGTTATCCACGCATAGAACCAAATCGTGTCCAATTCCGTTTCCACTGCAATTAATACCGCTTTCGTCTTTTAGATTAGCTATAAAGTAAGGTGTTTTGTTGACGGTTCCGCCATTTGCAAAGTCTTCTGAATTCAAGCCTGCAAGAATCTGCGGTCCTATAGTATCCTTCTCTTCTTCTTCCCTACCACCCAAAATAAACTTCTCGTTGTAGCCGTTAGCTTCCATAGTACGCTCGTTGTTTAGAGCAAAGAAGGCGAAGCGTCCAGCCTCATTACTATTATTGATATCAATAGGGATGACAAATTCAAGGTCGAACTTTCCATTTACCACACTATCCTGACTAGTATAAATACCAGTACGGTCTTCGAAGGTAAAGACACGGCTAGCACCTTGGTTGTTATGACAGGTAATGGTTTCTTCATTGTCATACATTCTAGCCGTCAAGGTTCCTGTAAAATCAGTCTTCACGTCACCTTTAGTATCGGCTAAATGTCCCGACAGACGGACACGTTGTCCTGCCTTAAGAGAAATATTAGAAGAAGAGGTAAGGCTTGTACCATTTATACTGTCAAGGATTACCTTCTGCAAAGGTTCACCAAACTCTAACGATGGGTCGCCCAGCAAAGCATACTGCAGTTTATTCTCACGATAAGATGACTCCATGTTGCCTGTTATCAATGCATTCTTGGCTAAACGAATAGCATCACCCACTCTATATCTTCTTCCTTTTGCATCTGTTCCAAACAGATACCTCATGAAGTAACGATTCATATATAAGTTTTGGGTAGCATAAACAGTACGTGCTGTTCCATAGAATGCTAATGCACCACCATTAGGATTCAACACAGCAGTTTCACCCACGTTTTCTACCTGACCATCGAAAGGCATTACGTCACAGGCAGCCGTAACCCATAGTGCCAGATTATCACCGCAGGGTTCTGCAAAATCACTTACTCGAAGGACAAATTCATGGCTCATACCATATGTGGCAGCATGACCCACATAATTAATCACAGAGGCACCTTCTTTCATGGCCCTCTTAATATCTTGCGTACATGTGGGATAAGAGAGGTTACTGGCAGTACTCTCAATCTTATAAGCGTCCCACATAATCTTGCGGACCTCCATCTCTGGGTATGTTTTCTTGACAAGTTCAGCTACGTCATCAGCATATCTCATGTGCTGGTTCTCATCACCATCATCACCTAGAAGATAAACAAGGTTTTTCCATCCGCCTGCATTTTTCCGGCTCAAATAAGTTATGGTTTTATCTACCATAACTTTGGCATCGGCATTAGAAGTAACAGGAAAACGTCCTATGCCAATGTCAGGTTTGTCCCTAAGGACATTTGAACCCTCACCATCATCAAGTAAGCCAAAGTAGTCTTCCATTACAAAACTCCTGGTATCACTGAAGCTGTTCTCACTTGGATAGCACAGCAGATAATCGTCAGGAGAATACTTCATCCACTGAACGCTTACCATACGGTTGTCCCAGGCTGCATCCCCGAAGAGGAGCAGGTACTTAGGGGCATCGTCAGGATTCCCCGCCTTATCATATAACATCTTCATAAGACGGCGATAAGCAGTAGCATCAGGAGTTCCGCTAGAGAACTCGTTGTAAATCTGGTTGGCAGAGACAATGGTGCATCTCAAACCGTCGTATTGCTCATGAGCTTCCACCAGTCGCTTTGCTTGATCCACCAGCTTTCCGCTTGTAGGAATAATGATGACCATATCCACGCTATCGAGGGCGTGCAGGTCTTGATTGGCAACTGTACCCACATACGAAGGTTCGGGGAACTCATAATTTTCTTCAAAAGCCACGTACTGACGTGTAGGATCTTCTACCGTTACAGAATATACAGAGCCATTTTGCGTCCCCTCGATAAGTGAAGCAGGGTCACCGGGACAACCGATGCGCATTACCTTAAGACCGCTTCCTTCTATATCAAACCTACAACCCCCGGGACCTTCTTTATCAAGAATACTATCAGCTACATTCGGTTCGATCTGGCTGAATGCAACATAACCGGAAGAAGGCTTGAGTTTTCTTTT
>CADAWW010000038.1 GCA_902791675.1 uncultured Bacteroidales bacterium | reverse complement strand
GCTCTTTTATTCGTAACTTTGTGGGGTAATAAAACAAAATAACAACATAATAAACTATTACAAAAATGAAAATTTCACGCATCGAGCATTTAGGAATTGCAGTACAGAGTATAGATGCTGTGCTGCCCTACTTCCAGGACGTTTTGGGTCTGGAGGTTTACAAGACAGAAGTTGTAGAAGACCAGAAGGTTAAGACCGCCTTCCTGAAGGTTGGCGAAGTTAAACTGGAGCTTTTAGAGCCCACATGTCCCGAGAGCACTGTCCAGAAGTTCTTAGACAATGGAGGCCGTGGCGTTCACCATGTAGCTTTCAAGGTTGAAGACGGTGTAACAGAAGCTTTGGCTATGTGTGACGAGAAGGGTATTCGACTAATCGACAAGGCACCTCGTAAGGGAGCTGACGGTCTGCACATTGCATTCCTCCATCCCAAGAGCACTTGTGGAATACTTACAGAATTATGCGAAGAATAATTAACAAATCATTACTGGCTGGTACTATTGTACTAGCCAGTTTGTTTAGCTTCCAGCAGCAAGCACAAGGCCAAGTCCTGACACCTGAGAATCAATTTATCTATTTGCGCCATATCATGGAGCAGGCCCAGACAGTTCAGGAGAAAAACGCCACCATGCTGCTTATTGGTCAGACTGGAACCTTACAAGCTATGAAGTATGCGCAGAACTATCTGCAGGACAAAAGTATAAAGAAGTCAGCCGCCAAAGCAGTTGCTTCCATTGCCAAAGCACACCCCGAATACAAAGAATATGTAAGCTTGTTTAACGGCAAGGATCTGACAGGATGGAAAGGTCTGGTGGAAAATCCTATCAAACGGGCAAAAATGAGTGGAAGCGAACTGGCTGAAGCACAAAAGAAGGCCGACGAAATTATGCGTAGAGACTGGACTGTTGAGGACGGCTGCCTTACTTACGTAGGTCATGGATTTGAGAATATCTGCACAGAAAAGAACTACAAGGACTTCGAGATGACCTGCGACTGGAGACTCGACCCTAATGGCAAGGAACCCGATGCAGGTGTTTACCTACGAGGTACACCCCAGGTTCAGATCTGGGATATTCGAAGAACCAACGTTGGCGCACAGGTAGGTTCAGGCGGTCTTTACAACAACCAAAAGAACGAAAGCAAACCGTCGAGTGTACAAGACAACAAACTTGGAGAATGGAACACATTCTATATTAAAATGGTAGGCGATAAAGTTACGGTTAAGCTTAATGGAGTTGTTGTGGTTGACAATGTAACAATGGAAAACTATTGGGATAGAAAACAGCCAATATTTCCATCTGAACAAATCGAAATGCAAGCACACGGAAGCAAAGTATACTTCCGCGACATTTTTATCAGAGAATTATAAGCATCACAACTTATAAACAACAACAAAAAAAAACCTCTCGCATCTGCAAGAGGTTTTTTTTAATTTGACAGATCTGTCTCGATTAATTAGCAGGAACTGCAGGTTGATGTAATTTACTAGCTTTCTCTGCAGCCTTTTCAGCTTTCAGTTTAGCTTTTTCGGCAGCCTTTGCAGCTTTCTGAGAAGCCTTGTCTGCCTTAATGGCATCGTCTACGATTTTCTTCTTCTCTTTAATAGAATCCAATTCACCTTTCTTAGTCTCCAATTCGACACGAAGATTGGTGTCTGTAGGATTTGCTTTGATTTTAGCTTTAAGAGCCTTCATCTCGTGTCCGAGAATAGTAATCTGACTCTTATACTGGGCACTTAACGCTTTGTTCTGAACCATTGCGTTATCATCAGCATTACATACTGCAGGCATACAGAGTACTGCCAACAACAAAGTAAACTTAAAAAAATTCTTCATAACCATGTTTTTATTAATTGATGTTTAAACTATTTTGTTATTCTCCGGGAAAACTATTCGAGGCTGGAAACTTTTTGCTTCATCAAAATCCATAAGTGCATAAGAAATGATGATTACTGTATCTCCGATCTGCACCTTACGGGCTGCAGCACCATTCAGACAAATGCACCCAGAACCTCGTTTTCCTTTTATTATATATGTTTCAAATCTTTCTCCATTATTGTTATCCAAGACTTGCACTTTCTCTCCGGCAATCATTCCGGCAGCATCCATCAAATCTTCATCGATAGTAATACTACCCATATAATTAAGGTTTGCCTCGGTAACTGTTACACAATGTAGCTTGGATTTTAATACTTCTATCATCATATTGCTTTACTTGTATCTTATATGGTCTATCAAACGAATAGGTTTCGAACCGCAAAATACCGTAATACATCCTACTATGCTATCAGCGGACTGCCAAGAAGGAATATCAATCAAAGTTTCTCCGTCAACAATACTGAAATATTGAACCTCAAGTCCATCTACGGAATTTATCTGTTCGACCACAAAGTCGTGTGTCTGCTTAACGTCAAGGCCAAGAGTTGTACTTTCTTTAAGTACTTTATATATATTGGCGGCGATAGCCCGTTCTTTGTCTGTAAGCAAAGTGTTTCTACTGCTCATGGCAAGTCCACTTTTTTCACGTATTACAGGGCATGATATAATGTCCATTTTGAAACCAAGATCATCTGCCATACGTTTAATGACAGCAATCTGCTGATAATCTTTTTCACCAAAATAAGCACGGTCGGGATTGGTGTATTCAAATAGTTTGCTTACTATCTGACATACTCCATTAAAATGACCTGGACGCATCGCTCCTTCCATAACACTGTCTGTGGGAGGGTAGCTAAACATACGGGTATCAGGTTCAGGATATATTTCTTCAACAGAGGGTGCAAAGGCAATTTGTGCACCACACTTTTCCAAAAGCTTACAATCAGCTTCTAAGGTTCTTGGATATCTCTCCAGATCCTTTTTATCATTAAACTGTGTTGGATTAAGGAAAATGCTAACAACTGTAATGTCATTCTCATTGACACTGCGTTTTACCAAAGAAGCATGGCCATCATGCAGAGCACCCATCGTAGGAACAAGCCCGATAGTATGTCCAAGATTACGCTCACGTAGCAGTTGAGACTTTAATTCTGAAATTTTATGAATAATCAACATATATTTATCGTACAAAAACTATGCAAAATAACATAGAAAAAAGCAAACAAAGAAACATTTTCTGTAAAATATTCCAAAAATAAGCAATTTAAGCACGTAAGTAACTCTTAAAAACCATTCTTTTTTCGTATCTTTGCAAAATGATAAAGCTCAAGAACAATGACGAAAGCTAAGAAAATCCTTTTTATTACTCAGGAAATAACACCATACGTTCCTGAGTCTGCAATGACCAAAATCGGTAGAGAATTACCTCAGGCGATTCAAGAGAAGAGCAGAGAAATACGTACTTTTATGCCTAAATGGGGTATCATAAATGAACGTAGGAACCAATTGCACGAGGTCATTAGGCTTAGCGGAATGAACTTAATCATAGATGAGACAGACCACCCGTTGATTATCAAAGTAGCCAGTATAGTATCCACACGTATGCAGGTATATTTTATAGACAATGACGATTATTTCGGGAAACGCGGTATGTCTCGTGACGCGCAGAAAACAGAATATCCCGACAATGCAGAAAGAGCTGTCTTCTATGCACGCGGTGTGTTAGAAACAGTAAAGAAACTAAGGTGGACTCCAGAGATAATTCATTGTCAAGGCTGGATGAGTAGTGTAATTCCTTATTATATTAAGACGGCTTACGCAGAAGAACCTTCATTCCGAGATAGCAGAATTATTTTCACTCCATCAGAAGAAAACCTAATTGCTCCCCTACCCGAGAATTTCGAAGGCATAATCAATTTTAAGAATACAAGTGCCGAAGATTGGAAAGATCTGGGTATCGACAACATCCAATTGTTGAATTTCCTAGGAATGAAGTATGCAGATGGTGTTAGTCTGATAAAATCTGACCCATCGTTCCGCGACTTTATCAAGAAACACAATATTCCATATTTACCAGCACAAAAGCCCGAAAATTTTGCTGTAGCATATTCTAATTTCTATGATAAAGTTTGGAGCATGGGAAAAGATAATACTGATGAAACAGATGAAGATTAGAACAAGCAAATTACTTATGAAACAGTTATCGGCAATTTTGCTATTACCTTTTATTTTTATCAGCTGTACAGAAGATACTTCTTCGGTTGGAGTATTCCCTGAGGCAGATGATATAGCTAACTCTTATGCACTATTTGATGTATATACGAAATCTGTTATGTTAGATTCGGTAGTGTACAAGAATACATACAATTATCTGGGTAGTATTAAGGATCCCGAAACAAACACTGATATAAAGGCAAACTTTGCAGCTCAGTTTCACACATTCGAGAATTACAGATTCCCTAACAGAAATCTTCTATTCCCTGATATAAAGACAAATCATGCACAAGACCCAATTGAATGTGATTCCATAGATTTTCAACTTTATTACAATGGTTATTATGGAGATAATAATAACCCCATGAAGCTAGAGGTTTATCCTTTAAGTTTTGATAAAATCATAGATGAAGATTCCACCTACTATGTCAACACAGATCTAGAGCAATTTGTCGACGCTAATGTGCCCCCTATTGCCACTAAAGTCTTTACAGCAGTAGATTACTCTGTTTCAGAAATTGTGAGAGATGATGCCAAATACGTCAGTCATATGCGTATCTCTCTCCCCAAGGAATATGGAAACAAATTACTCAATGCTTACTACGAGCATCCAGAGTATTTCAAGAACTCATATACTTTTATTCGAAAACTTTGTCCAGGCTTCTACTTTAAGATAAAAAGCGGAACAGGTACCATGTTAAACGTATCGGTCAGTACCCTGAACCTATACTTCACCTATTATGAATCTGTTGAGCCTGACAGTATCGAGAAAGTTGGAGCAATATGCCGTTTTGCTGCAACACCCGAAGTAATACAAAGTACACAGTTCACAAATGGTAATCTTTTTGAGTTAGCAAATGACAACAGTTGCAGCTATCTTAAAAGCCCCGCAGGCATAGGAACAGAGATCACTCTGCCAATTAATGAGATATATGCAACCCATCAGAACGATAGTATCAGTAAGGCCATTCTTAGCCTTACCAGATATAACAACAGCGTAAACAACGATTACACATTAGAAATTCCAGAAAATGTGTTAATGGTAAGAAAAGACGATGTAGTATCTTTCTTCAAGAAAAACAAAATTCCTAACAACCAGACATCATTCTGTACAGCATTTGATGCCACATACAATTCCTACACATTTGATAATCTGGGACATTTAATTTCATATTGCCGTTATGAGAAACTCAACGGCATGAAAAGTTCCGGGCTTACAGAAGCACAATGGGAATCATCTCACCCCAATTGGAATAAAGTTGTCATAGTACCCGTTACTGTTAAAACAACATCCGACACTTATGGCAATACATCGTACGCAGGTGTTGCACATGACATGTCAATGAGTAGCGCCAGACTGATTGGAGGACCCGACAACCCTATTAAGATGCAGATTTTGTACAGTCGATTCAAGTAAGTTTTATATAAAACAAATAAAAGGGCTTTGGTAAACACCAAGGCCCTTTTTATAAATATAAGGTATAATTACTTCTTGTTCTTAGCCGTTTCTTTCTTTACGGTTGTTTTCTTAGTAGCTGCGACTTTTTTTTCTGGTGTCTTTTTTACTGTGGACTTCTTTGTGGATGGCTTCTTGGCAGGAGCCTTCTTGACAGGAGCCTTCTTAGCAGGAACCGTCTTGGCAGGAGTCTTTATGTTTTCTGCCTCCTTAACATCATCTTTTGGTTCATATTTTTCAAGACGTGCACGAAGACGACTTATTTCATTCTCTTTCACATTCAACTCGTTGCCCATGTTGGCAATCTGAGTATAAAGACTGTTAAGTTCGTCATTCTCTACAGCATCAGAATACAAATCTTTAACACGTTTCAGGAAATCGCCAAGGATATTCATGTAATTGGTAAAAGCATCATATTCATTCTCATAGATGCCTCTGTATGTACCTATTCCATTATTCTTCGTTGTCATGAAACGGAAATTGTCTGTAGCTTGAAGACGGTCCCAATCCTGTTGGATACGGCGGTCGCGACAGGCAAGAATACGACCTACTATCTTCTCGTCGTATAACTTGTTGAATGCCTCACGCTGAAGATTATTACCCAGCATACTACTGGTGTCACGTTCTTCATCATTCCAGCTAACAGGATAAACCACTTCAAGAGGGCCTGCCGGTTTGTTCTTTGCAATAACCTCGCTAGGAGTTGCAAACTGAATGTTTTCAGGATCTATTGCAGGAAGAGCACGCAAGAAATCAAGTACATGACTCTCAAGAGGCTGGTAAATACCTAAAGCCGAAAGTTCCATCATAATGTTAACCACTTTCTCTTCTTCTGGAAGGTTCTTAATCCAACCGATATACTTATCAGCCATTAATGGATATTCAGACCATGAGGAGTCATTGAAACGTAGGCTGATGTCGTCACTTAACTTATAATCGCGCAACAGAAGAGACAGACGCGCATCTTGTGCACAACTATAGACATAATGAGGACTCTTCCAGCCTAGGATATGCTTAGCACCTTCCACCATCATACCCTTAAAGCCCATTTCCGAAACAATCGAGCCAATCTCATCGTTGTAAATCAGAGAACTGTTTCGTACAACCTTTGGTGTCTGACCGAACAGCTGCTTGATTTTTTTTGCCTGACGCTTCAGTTCAGCCTGGAAATTCTCCTCATTGCCTAAAGAAGACAAACCATGACTATAAGGTTCAGCCAGGAACTCAACGCATCCTGTGTCATTTAGTTGCTGTAAGAGATCAAGGACCTCTGGTGCATACTGTTCAAGTTGCTCCAGAGAAACACCACTGATACTGAAGGCAACCTTAAAGCCTTTTCCATACTGAAGCGTCATCTCGAGTAATGTACGTAATGCAGGCAGGTAACTGCGTTCTGCCGTTTCCTGTGTTACGCGTTCATTCTCATAATCATCGTAATAATAATGATCAGTTCCTATATCAAAGAAACGATAGCGTTTTAGGTGAATAGGTTGATGTATCTCGAAGTATAAACTAATTGTTTTCATAAAATATACATTATTAGTTAAGTATGAATTTATTTAATATCCTTGACGGCTTTAAGGTACTCTTCATTATCGAACCAGCCTCTTGAGGTAAGTTGGTTGTAACACTCTCTGATTCGTAAGCCGACTTTCTCCCAGGTAATCTGATCGACTTCCTTCAACCCCTCTTCAGCCAGATAGTTGTGTAGAGCGTCATTTGTACAGATGCTGTAGATTGCATTTGCCATTGCATCAATATCCCAATAGTCAACTTTAATAACATTCCTGAGAATCTCACCGCAACCAGACTGTTTTGAGATAATACAAGGACAACCACATTGCATTGCCTCAAGAGGAGCAATACCAAAGGGTTCGCTAACACTGGGCATAACAAAAACATCAGAATTCTTGTAACACTCGTAAACCTGTTTTCCTCGCTGGAAACCCGGGAAGTGACATCTGTCGGCAATTCCATACGCAGCAGCCAGATCTATCATTGCATGCATCATATCACCACTTCCGGCAAAACAGAATCTAATGTTGTGGCTTCTATCAAGAACCCGCTTGGCTGCTTCGATAAAGTATTCAGGACCTTTCTGCATGGTTATTCGACCAAGATAAGTAACAACCTTTTCATCCGGATTCTTATGTGGTTCTATGTTCTTAATCTCGTCCGAAAGTGGATATACCGCATTATGCATAGCCACACACTTACGTGGATCCTGATGGTACTGATTAATTACAGTCTGTCTGGTTAGTTCACTTACGCACATGATGCAGTCTGCATGATCCATACCATTCTTCTCAATACTGTAAACCGTAGGATTTACCTTTCCACGGGAACGGTCAAAATCTGTTGCATGTACATGTATGCAAAGAGGTTTACCGCTAACCATCTTGGCATGAACACCAGCTGGATAGGTAAGCCAATCGTGAGCATGAATCAAGTCGAATTGCTCGCTTCGTGATAACACACCAGCTATAATAGAGAAATTATTTATCTCCTCGTGTAGGTTTCCGGGGTAGCCGCCGGCAAATCCTATACAGCCCAAATCGTCAAGACCCTGAAGATAATTAAAATCGGCATACAAATGGTCGCGGAAACGATAATAGTCTTCTGCTGTATGTCCTACAAAACGGTCCTTAATCCAATCGTAATTAACATCGCGCCATACTACGGGTACCTGACTCATATTAACAATCTTAAGGAATTTCTCCTCTTCTCCTGTAGGGCGAGGCATACAGAATGTTGTCTCTACATCGCCTTGCAAACTGAGTCCTTTGGTAATGCCATATGAAGCTACTGCCAATCCTCCGTAGATTTTAGGAGGAAACTCCCATCCGAACATTAAAACTTTCATCTTTTTGCTCCTCCTTTTCGTTAAACTTCATTATACTTATCCAACAATTTTACTATACGCATGATACCGGAAACATTCATGGCAAAACTGATAGCTCCACGTCCGTGGAAAGGTGGATTGCCATCGAACAGCTCAGGAATTGTTCCTATACAATGATAGAAGAGTTCTTCTTCATATCCGACAAGCAGACGGTCAACATAGCTAAGACGTTGGTAATTATATACCTTCAGGCAAGCCTCCATATAGAATCCTGCCAGCCAAGGCCATGCGGTTCCTTGATGATATGCATAGTCACGTTGTACCTGGGGCCCGACATACATAGGGTTATATCCACGACTCTTAGGAGACAGAGAACGAAGTCCCTTAGGAGTAGAGAGTTCCTTCGTACAATAGTCAAGGACGGATTTCTGTTGCTTCTTGTCAAGAGGAGAATAATCCAAAGCTACTGCAAAAACCATATTGGGTCGGACATCGTAATTTCTGTAGCCGTCTACACAGTAGTCACACAAATAGCCGAATTCATTGTAGAACATCGGTGCGAAGTTGTTTTTGCATAGTTCGGCAGCGTCTTCCAGAACAGTCGTAAAGTGGTCGTTCTTAACATATTTACACAATTCCGTACTGAATCTTAATGCATTATACCACAATGCATTAAATTCAACTATATAACCAGTTCGTGGAACTATTGGTCTGCCATTAGCAGAACTGTTCATCCAGGTTATGGCTTTCTCACGTCCTTCGCTATAGACCAGACCATTATCCTTAATTTGCAGATTAGGATGATTACCGCCTCGTAGCCATTCCATCATATCCCAGAGAAGATGACCGTATTTCTCCACGCACTTCTCCATCGATACAATTTTACTATATTGTTGAATACACCAGATAGCCCACAAAAGGACATCGGGATGTTCCATTTCCGTCACGCTAACTGTCAGAGGCTCACCAGCCATAAATTCACGTATGGCCTTCTCGGCAGTAACCATTACATCCTCAAATTTCTTTATTTCGTTATTGGTAAGCGTAAGGCCTGGTAACGATATAAACATATCCCTGGCGCGACATTTAAACCAAGGATAACCAGCAAGTACATAGTCTTCATGTTCACGATGAACAAAGAACTGATGTGCGCTGTTAACCAATGTGTTATAGAAATTGTCACGAGGGGTACGGACATTCAACTCATAATCAGCAAGATCTGCCAGTTTATCTGTATCCACTTCTTCAAGGCCTGCAGCGAAAACCACACTTTCGCCCTTCTTTATGGTAAACTCAAAATAGCCGGGAACATACAAGTCTTCATCGCTTGCATAACCGCGTTCCTGCTCTTTTGGGTACTCAAATCCTCTGTACCAGTCAGGACGGAAGATATATTGGTTCTCCTTATTTAACTGCATGTATAAATAGGGATAACCTTCATACATTCGAGTCTTTATACCATTCTTTATGGGGAAGTAATCTCTGTTGACCTTGTCGTTTTCGTGAGTAAATTCACGTACGCTACGGAAAGCCAGGAAAGGCTGAAGTCGGAGTGTTGTCTCGCTATGAGCGTCAAGAAGCGTATACCTTATTATAATACGATTTTCAAAATGTTGGAACATTTGTTCACGCTTCAGTATTACACCGCCAACTCTGTAAATGGTAGTCGGTACCTGCAAAGAATCAAACTCGCGGATATACTTATGTCCTCTAGGACTGAAATTGTCGCCTCTGTATTTATGAAGTCCCAAGTTAAATTCGGCTCCATGTTGAATAACAGTTGCATCAAGAGAGGACAACAGGACATGGTTCTCATCGTCTAATTCAGGAACAGGCACAACCAGTAAACCGTGATACTTACGTGTATTGCAGTCTACGATGGTGGTACATGAATAGGCACCCGAACGGTTTGACCGAAGAACCTCCTTTGGCAATGAGTATGCCAAATTTGTCATCAAAGTCTTATCGAATCGTAAATAGCTCATAAATTGTTGTTATAGAAGTAGCTTAGTAATTTTTGTTAGTTTTTGGGTTATTTATACCTCAAAATTAGAAAAAAAATCTAATACCGACAACGAACAGGGTCTTTTTTTTGCATCGGGAAGTCAATTTACTCGAAATTGATGTCAATTTTGGGTAAGATGTTTGGCGAAACTTGTAATTTTGGCTACCTTTGCAGCGATTAATGCATAATTTGGTATTAGTTGATGTTCGATAACGAAGAAGTTTTAGATAGTCTGTCTGAACTTGCAGTAACACTTACTGTAGAAGAAAGAAGGCAGGTGGCCATGCATATGGTTGTTCGTACGTTTGAGAAAAACGAGACAATTTATTGCGAAGGAGACGAGCCACGAGATTTATTGTGTCTTCTTGAAGGCAAAGTAAAAATCTACAAGGAAGGTGTTGGTGGAAGAAATCAGATTGTACGAGTAGTAAGGCCTGTCGAGTACTTCGGATATCGTGCAGCATTTTCTGAGGAGAATTATGTTACAGGAGCTGCCGCATTCGAGGCATCCACTATTGCCATCATTCCCATGCGTCTTATTTTCTCCATTGCGGACCGTAATGCACATCTCTGCAACTTCTTTATCCGTAAACTGGCCAAAGCATTAGGTAAAAGTGACGAACGGACCGTAAATCTCACCCAAAAGCACATAAGAGGCCGTTTGGCCGAAAGTATTCTTTTCCTGAAAGAAAACTATGGCGTAGAGGCAGACGGATGTACACTAAGTATTTACCTCAGTCGTGAAGATATGGCTAACCTTAGTAACATGACAACCAGCAATGCTATCCGTACCCTAAGCCTTTTTGCTCAGGAAAAGATGATTGCTATCGATGGGCGAAAGATTAAGATTATCGACGAGGAAGCTCTTCGAAAGACATCAGAAATAGGCTAATTCCTGCTCATCAGCTCCAGTATTCTATTTATCTTCTCTTCCATTGGTAACATAGCGTCTATCCAGTGGATCTGTATTCCCCTGCGTTCCATTCCTCGGAACCAGGTCATCTGTCTTTTTGCAAACTGATGAATGGCAATCTCCAGCTGACGCACCATCTCGTCGTAAGATAATTGTCCGATACAGTGCAGCGTTAGATATTTATACTCCAGGCCATAATAGATAAGGTCTTCTGGCGATACTTTCTTCAACAAAGTTCGTACCTCCTGCACCATATTTTCTTCTTCCAAGCGCTTGTGCAGGCGCTCAGTAATTTTCTTTCTACGTAAATCGCGGTCAATATTCACCCCGATTGTAAGGCTTTTCAGCTGAGGGAATTCACGTTCCTGAATTCTGTTCTGTTTGTAATACTCCTGAATCTCTATGGCTCGTATGGCGCGCTGAGGTGTATCCACATCCGTAGTATTATGCAGCGTTTTATATTGTTTCAGGATTTCCGTAAGTTCCTCCAGATTATATCCCTTAAGCTTTTCTCTTAATGCGGCATTCTCCGGAACAGGAACCATCTTATAGCTTTTCAGTACAGATTCTATGTATAAGCCCGTTCCTCCACATAATATGGGCAATTTCCCTCGTTCAATTATATTGAAATAGTTGTGCCAGAAATCCTGCTGGTACTGGAAGAGGTTGTACTTTTCCCCTGCTTCTACAATATCAATCAGGTGATACGGAATCTGTTGACCGTTAATCGTATAGTCAGCCAAATCTTTTCCAGTCCCTATATCCATTCCCTTGTAAACCTGACGGCTGTCAGCACTTATAATTTCCGCCTCTCCGATTTTTGCTGCAAGCTGAGCAGCCAGCGTTGTCTTCCCAGATGCGGTAGGGCCAAGTATGGTAATAATATCTGATTGCATTATTTATTGAGTCTAAGGTTCGATAATAGCCACAATATATTCCGAGTGGGTTCCTATGCGATACTTACCGCCCCAGATACCCATACCGCTACTGACATAATAACGGGTATCTCCTCTTTGGTAGGAGCCATAGGCGCATTCGTATAATTTCTTGGTAAAAAACGAGATGGGCCATACCTGCCCATAGTGTGTATGACCACTGAACTGAAAGTCAATCTTTTCGTGTTCTGCCTGTTCAAGATGATAAGGCTGGTGCTCCAGCAGGATGCAGTATTTAGTACGGTCAGCCTGTTTCATCAGTTTACCCAACGAGGCTCTGTGCCTATTGGTACGATCATCACGTCCTATGATACATAAGTCACCTGTTACAACACAAGAATCCTGCAACAGGCAGATTCCTGCATCTCTGTAAAACTGTTGAGCTAAGGACACACCTGCATAGTATTCGTGATTACCCATGCAGGCATAAATCGGAGCTTTCAGGCGACGAAACTCTTCGGACATCCGTTCTTCCATAAGCGGCCGCATGCTACCGTCAATGATATCGCCTGCGATGAGAACCAGGTCAGGATTCTCAGCATTCACCATATCCACCCACCTGCGCAGTTCGTTGCGTCGGTTATGATAGCCTATGTGTAGGTCACTCATCAATACCAGTTTAACCGGCTTAGATATCTTCTCGTTATTAACTGGCTGTAAATCAACACATTGTTTATGCTGATAGTTTATATTACCATATACAAAGAGACACAACATCAGCAGCAGAATTCCCCCTGCTGTCCATACATTGTTGTAGAGAAAGTCTTTGGGGACTAAGTGCACGAGTCTACCCAGGTCGAGAAGCGCAAACACCATAAACAAGTAGAGCAACACAATAATACCAGATGTTCCGACTTCATACACCCAAATGGCCAAAGGCATAGGCATACGGTCAGTAAAACGCATGATGGAAACAGGTAACAGAAGGAAAGTACCGGTCATACAACCCATCAATAACGTTTTCCATACCCATCCCAATGGCAGCAGGCACCATACATGCCAACAGACATATACAAGGGCCAGTATTGGCAATATCAGTAAGACAAGCATCCACATACTTAATTGAGAATTGAAAATTGAGAATTGTTTTCGTTTTCGTTTTCGTTAACTCTCAGCTATCGTCTCTAACTTCTTTAACTTCCCTAACTTCTTTAACTTCTCTAACTTCTTTAACTTCTCTAACTCCTCCCCCGCCTCTAACGCTTCAACCATGCAAATATACAATTTTTCCCTGAGATTATAGCTAATAGATGTGCAGATTGAGAAAAAAAATACCTAATTTTGCATAAAATTCAATTATAATAAAACCCAATAATTACTATGAGACTTTTCTTTACTTGCACCCTCACGTTTATTTTACTCGTTCCGGCTCTGGCACAACCCCTTAAACGTACAAGTCCCGAATCTGTTGGAATGAGCCCTACCCTTCTCCATAATGCCGATATTGCCATTCAAGCCTCCATCGATGCAGGAGAGATTCCCGGTGCTGTGCTGGCTGTGGTACGTCATGGAAAGATGGCATACATAAAGGCTTACGGCTATCGCCAGGTTTATCCTACAAAGGAAGAGATGACCGTCGAAACCATCTTCGATATGGCTTCGTGCAGTAAAAGTATGGGAACAGCAATGTCTGTCATGAAACTCATAGAAACAGGCAGAATAAGACTCCTTGATCCTGTCAGCCGCTACATTCCCGGATTTCAGGATTGGCAAGCTAAAGACGGTGGAGAGAAAGTAACGATTCGTATCGAAGACCTGCTGACACATACCTCAGGACTGCTGCCATACGCATCAGCAACCGAACTGGCAAAGAAATACGGGGCGCCCAATCCGGAAGGAATGAGAGAGTATATCTGTACCTGCCGTAAGGACTTCAGGCCTAAGTCGGATTTCCAATACAGCTGTATCAACTTCATCACCCTTCAATACATCGTAGAGAAAATCACAGGTCAGTCCCTTCGCGACTTCGCCCGTGAAAATATCTTTGGGCCCCTGAATATGAATCACACAGACTATCTGCCTTGTGCTCCCGATGCCGACGGAATCTGGCGTAACACAGCAGAACCAGTTTGGGCCTCTCTTATGCCAGGCAAAGACTGGCGATCCATTGTGGCACCCACAACAAAGCAGAAAGACGGCTCTGTTCTAAGGGGTATGGTTCACGATCCGCTGGCCCGTATCATGAATGGAGGTATTAGTGGTAATGCCGGCGTATTCAGCAATGCAGACGACATAGCCATTCTTTGTGCAGCACTCCTCAATGGCGGAGAATGGAATGGTGCAAGGGTATTGTCTCCGCTTACTGTTGAGGCAATGCGAACAGTACCCCGTTCTGTCAGTTCACTTGGCCGTGCATTAGGTTGGGATTGCTTCAGTCCATACGCCAGCAACAACGGCGATCTGTTCTCACGTCAGACATTCTCGCACACAGGTTTCACTGGCACCAGTATCGTGATAGACCCGGTTAACGACTGCGCAGTAATCTTGCTTGTCAATGCCGTTCATCCCGAAGAAGGACGGTCAAGCATGATTCGCCTGCGTTCTGTTGTAAGCAATGCCGTTGCAGGATCCATACTAAAGATGTAAAGAATATTCTTTCAAATTAATTCTCTCCCCTTTGGGGGAGTCGGAGAGGGGCCATTTACTCCCACACGAGGCAGTAAAAATTTCCTAACTAGGCAGTAAGTTTTTTATGGTTATGCAGTAAAAAACGGTTCGTTAGGTCATTTACGAATTTGTAAGGATTATTCACAAGATCTCTTGCCCGTTAGGGCATAGGAGAACAGAAACCAAAATCAGCCTAACATATACCCTGAATGGCTATAAGTCCCGATGGTTATCGGGATTAGAAAACGGTATATGTTTTGCAACATATACCCCAACATATACCTTTTTCACAAGTTGCCAGAAGTTTTCCAATAAAAGAGATAAAGTTTTCAGGGTATATGTTAGGGTATATGTTAGGGTATATGTTAGGGTACATGTTAGGGTATATGGTGAATAATATGTGCCCATTAACGAGCCCGATAACCATTGGCTCTTAGCACCAATCAGGGTATATGTTACCTGTTTTGCGAATAATCATTAATTTCCGCCTCGGGAGTCTGCACGTGTTGACCCCAGGAGTGTGCACGTGTTGACCCGAGGAGTCTGCAATGGTTTGTGGTTATAGAATAAAGTTTAGAGTTTAGAGTGGTTCTTCTTCAATCTTGTTGATAAAAGAAAACCAAGAAAACACGGTTCTGTTGCTCATGGTTTTCCCCCATTCGTATTCTGTCCGTGAATCATCGAATCCAAGTAAACCTTGCCTTCGCTGCTTCACAAACCGAATACAGCCTTACGGCTTGACCAACAGAACCGAAAAACATAGGAGGTGACAAGGGACAGGAACCTCTGTCAGGAACCTCTGTCACCGTAAATGGCCTCAACTATTTTTTATTGCACTTTCGTCATCTGGAAGGTGGCAATGTAGCTCGTGCCATCCTCGCGCAGACGCAGAGCCTTCCATTTCAT
>CADAWW010000037.1 GCA_902791675.1 uncultured Bacteroidales bacterium | reverse complement strand
AATAATTAGCGTCATGAAAACAATAAAACCTTTCTTAGCTATCCTAATTTGTGCAGCCTCTTTGGCTGTAAGTGCCCAACGCAAAATTCCATGTGGTCCTGTGCCAACGGAGAACCAGCTGCGATGGCAGGAGATGGAGATGTACGCATTTATTCACTATTCCCTGAATACCTACACCGACCAGGAATGGGGCTTCGGTAATGAGGACCCGAAGTTATTTAACCCCGCCGATTTGGATTGCCGCCAATGGGCGCGTGTCTGCAAACAGGCAGGCATGAAGGGCATCATCTTTACCGCTAAGCACCATTGCGGCTTCTGTATGTGGCCCTCGAAGTACACAGCGTATTCGGTAAAAAACTCTCCCTGGAAGAACGGAAAGGGAGATGTGGTTCGCGAACTGGCCGAGGCCTGCAAGGAGGAGGGGCTGAAGTTCGCCGTCTATCTCTCGCCATGGGACAGGAACCATCCAGAATACGGACGCCCGGAATATGTGACTTACTTCCGCAACCAGCTGCGTGAGTTGCTGACGGAGTATGGCGATATGTTTGAGGTGTGGTTCGACGGAGCCAACGGAGGCGACGGATGGTATGGAGGAGCCAATGAGGTACGTAAGATAGACAAAAACTATTATGGCTGGCCCGAGACCTTCAAGATGATTCGCGAGCTACAGCCCAAGGCGCTGATTTGGAGCGATGCGGGCGGCGATCGTGGCGACCTGCGTTGGGTGGGCACGGAGGCTGGTTTTATAGGCGAAACGAACTGGAGTCTGGTGCCACGCGAGGGAAGAATGGACTATAATATCCTGCACTATGGCGATGAGAACGGCGAATTATGGGTAGCCGGCGAAACCAACACCAGTATCCGTCCGGGCTGGTTCTATCACGAGACGGAGAACGAGAACGTGAAGAGTCTGTCTAAGTTGATGGACACTTATTATAAGTCTGTAGGTCGGAATTCGTGTCTGTTGCTGAACTTCCCCATTGCGCCCAACGGACGCATCCATCCCATAGACTCGCTGCGGGGCATCGCCTTCAAGAGGATGATTGACGAGGTGTTTAAGAACCCCCTCCCGGCCTCTCGGAAGGGAGGAGTCATGGAGAAGGATGGAGGTTTGATTCTTAAATTCAAGAAGCCGACTACTTTCAACCGCTTTGTCGTAGAGGAGGATATCCGCTACGGACAACGCGTAAAAAAATTCTCACTGGAAGCCGATGTGGATGGCAAATGGCAACCCCTGAAGGATATGTTAGCAGATAATGGCGACGGATTGACCACTATCGGTCACAGACGCATCATCTGCTTCCCCAACGTAACAGCCACCCGTTTGCGCTTTACTGTTCTGGATGCTAAGTGCGAACCCATCATCAAGCGCACTTCGGTCTATCTGGCTCCTGAAATCACCATGGATACGCCTGATAGTGGCGAGAAGCATGCATCAGACTACTACATCTTCTTCGGTGCCGACAAGATGATGTTCGTAACACTCCAGGATGAACAGACAGTCACGGGATTCCGTTATCTGCCCCCACAGGATTCGAAGGAGGGCCTCGTAACTCACTACCGCATTTCTGCCACCACCGATTGGAAGAAGTGGGAAACGCTGGGCGAAGGTGAGTTCTCGAACATCGTCAATAATCCTATCTGGCAGACTTTGCGCTGTAAGCCTACTCGTGCCAAGGTGATTCGTGTGGAGGGGCTGAAACTGGCCCAGGGGGAACGCATGGGTTATAGTGATATCGAAGTAATAACAGAATAACCTTATTAAACTATAAACAACAATGAAAAAAATTCTTTTCTTTTTTGCTGCTGCCTTGACCATGAGTGCCAATGGGCAACGCACACCTACCATGGGCTGGAGTTCATGGAACACCTTTGCACTGAATATCAACGAGAAGCTGATTCTGCAGCAGGCCGATGCTATGCACAACACAGGACTGCAGAAGGCTGGCTACCAGTATGTGAATATCGATGACGGCTATTGGGACGGCCGTGGCGAGGACGGACAGCTGCGCCTGAATAAAAAGCTGTTCCCCAACGGCATGAGATACCTGGTGGACCATATCCACTCGCTGGGACTGAAAGCCGGTATCTACAGCGACGCCGGTGACAATACCTGCGGATCAGGAAACAAGCATGCATGGGGCATTGGTGTCGGCTTTGCCGGACACGAGGCCGAGGACTGCCAGCTGTACTTCCGCGACTGGGACTTCGACTTCATCAAGGTTGACTACTGCGGCGGAGCCCACATGGGGCTTGACGAACAGCAGCAGTACACCAAGATTTCAAACGCCATCAAGAACTGCGGTAAGAAAGATGTTGTCTATAACATGTGCCGCTGGGCATTCCCCGGAACATGGGGTGCCGAAGTAGCCGACTCGTGGCGTACAACAGGCGACATCTACGATGCCTGGCGCTCCGTGAAGGGTATTCTGGCCGAGAACCTCTATCTCTCGGCTTATTGCCACGACGGTCATTACAACGACATGGATATGCTCGAGGTCGGACGTTCCATGAGCGAGATTGAAGACCAGACGCACTTCGGAATGTGGTGCATCATGGCATCGCCACTGCTCATAGGTTGCGATATGGCCAACATCAAGCCCAAGGCATTGGAGCTGCTCTGCAACAAAGACCTCATTGCCCTGAATCAGGACAAGCTGCACCTGCAGGCCTACGTGGCAGACAAGCAGGGCGAGTGCTTCGTCTTGGTGAAGGACATCAAGAAGCTGGGCGGCAAGGAACGCGCCGTAGCCATCTATAACCCCAGCGACAGGGAACAGAAGGTGATGCTCGACCCCAAGACCATCGACCTTGGCGGATCAGTCCAGTATTACGACTGCTTCACGCATACTCCCTACATGTACACCTCTTGGCCTGCTCCGATATATGTTCCCGCCCACGGCACGAAGATTTACCGCGTAAAGGGGCAGAAGCGTCTGGAGCGTACCCGCTACGAGGCAGAAACAGCCTGGTTAAGCTGTTATCAGGAGCTGCGCAACAATCAGGAGTTCGTAACAGCCGTCTATAACGGATCGCCGGATGCCGAGGGCGGCTACAAAGTCGGCTTCCTTGGCAAACGTGCCGAGAACGATCTGCAGTGGAAGAATGTCAACGTTCAGAAGGCTGGTTTACGTAAGATGACAATAGCCTATTTCTCTGGCGAGGAGCGCGAGATGGATCTCTATGTGAACGGCCAGTTCCTGAAAACGCTCAAGGTGCCAGCACGCGACTGGAAGGAACGTCAGACCATCAGCGTGGATGTCAACCTGAAGAAGGGCGACAACGTCATCCGTATCACCAACCCCCGTAACTGGTGTCCGGATATAGACGGTATGACGCTGGAATAATAGGATTACTGAACGAGATTCATAAACCTGTCATTAATCTCCCTCAGGTCTTCCGACAGAATGTTATAGCACTTATCTGCAATCTCTGCAGGTATCGGATATATGCATGCAGCTATGGCGCCGGCCATAGCTGCTATGGTGACAAGGGACAGGAACCACTGAAAAAATCAGTAAGCAAACTCCAAGTCGTAATCCTTTCCTCCTGCTCCTACTCGGAAGGAACGTACCTTCTTGCTCTTAAGTTTCAAGGCTATCACATCGAAACAAAGGGATGCATTCAGGTCAAAATCAGCATGTGTCTGACCTGGAAGCATCTGCGCGCGGTCCACAAAGCCCAGGCCCTGAGTAATGTAATAGTTCACGCCATCATCATTTATGTGCTGATTGCAATGGGTGTCGCCGCACAGGAGGCCTGCCAGCCGGCCCTTGCTACGCTTGAAGTTCCATTCCAACCCAAGCTCACCGCCCTTGCGTCGGTTCACGAAGTCGGCCAGCAGATGGCAAAGCACTTCGCAGGTGGGACGCTTGGCATCCTTCACACTCATCCAGCGTCCGATGGGGTGGGGCATGTAGTGGGAGAATGCCAGAATATCAGTTCCTTTGTCTGTATGCTTCAATACGCCAATAAGCCACTCCAATTGTTCGTTGTCGAAGGTATAGTAGTTTTCGCCAAGCGTCTCTGTTCCCTGGCTGTTCAGGAAGATGATGCGGACGTGCTTTTCGGGCAGGTCATAATAGCCGTAAGCCTTGCCTTCGGCAATGTGCAGGTTGCCTTTGGAATATCGCTCACTGGGCTTCTGGAAGGCGTCCGAAAGAAACGGACTGGTGTAGTGGCGTCCGGCTCCTCCGTCCCAATCATGGTTGCCTGGTGTATAAATCCATAAGCCTGGGAACAATCCCATCTGCTGGCGAGTCTGTATGACAACCTTGTCTGCGGCTTCCGAAGAGTTGCGGGCTTCTCCTCCATTCAAGCCGATGTCTCCGAGATTAGCCATGAAGTCGTACCCGAAAAGCCGGTCGGTAGCAGCCATATAGCCGAGGTGTCTGTAGGCTTCACCTCTGTTGTTATACCATCCGGTGTGTACATCCGTGAGAATCGGGAAAACAAGTGTTTCTTCACCGCCTTTCCAGTTGAGGTAGCGCATAAACGCTTCCTCTGCCTGAGGCATCACAAAATCAGGCATAGTCTGCGCCTTACAGATTCCTGTGGCGAAGATAAGCAATCCGCAAATGAGTTTTGGCAGAGATGAACGTATCTTTTTCATGATATATAATATTGCTTAAAGCTATGTTAACTGATGACAAAGATACGGATTTTTTCTTTAGGACAACCCGAACAGACATAGTTTTATCAGTTTAATGGGAGGTTTTCTTATGAAAAACAAGGGGGGATGCGCCTATTCTGACACATCCCCCCCTTGTTACTGTTTATGGTGTAACGCCTTACTTCTTCTTTCCCTTAGCAGGAGCTTTGGTAAGGTCGAGCACGCGGACGTTGCGGAACTTCAGACCTGCACCGTGACCGAGGAAACCGATGTGACCGGTCTTGTTGAACATACCGGGATGGTTGCGGTGGTCTACGGTATAGGGGTTGTTGCCGCTTCCGTCGGGAGCTACGTTGTGGCCCTTGCAGGCTTCCTTGATGTCGCCATCTACGATTACCTCGCCGTTAACGGTAACGGTGATGTGGTTGCCCTGAACGCGGATTTCCTCTTCGCTCCACTCGCCCAATGGCTTGTGCTTGATGCGCTTGGCGGGGATAACGCCATATACGGAACCGTGAACCTGATACTCGCGCAGGCCGGCATAGATGGGATCGTCGTGATCCAGAATCTGAACCTCGCACATACCATCGTAGGCAGCATCCACACCCATAGGTGTACGGATACCAACACCATTGTTTACACCCGGACGCAGGAAGCAGAACTCGAAGCGGAAGATGAAGTCGCGATACTCTTTCTTGGTGTACAGGTTGCTCTCGTTGCCGTAGTTGGCTGTTACATTGATGCAGCCATTGATGGGCACATAGCCTACCTTGTTGCCAACGAAGTTGTCCAGATTGGTGCCGTCGAACAGCAGCTCGAAGCCTTGCTTCTTCTCCTCGTCGGAGAGAACATATACGGGTGAGGGCTTCAGCTCGGAGATAATCTTCTTCAGCTCGTCTACTGCATAACCGTCGTCGGCTGTTCCGTGAGCCTTGTAGAGTGCCATAGCCTTGGTGAGGTTGGTGTTGACCACGTCAAACTCGATATCCTCGGTGGACTTGTTGATGATATCCTTAGTTGCTACTGCAGCATCGTAACCCAGGTTCTTGTCGTCGAGGTACTTACCTGCCAGCAGGAAGGCATTACGGTTAGGCGTCTTGCCCAGGAAGTTGAGGATGACCTTCTTCTGGTCGTCGGTCTTGGCCAGCTGCATGGCTGTGTTCAGGCCGTCGTAACGGGCATCGGCATTCTTCTGATAGTTACCCATCAGGTTGATGTAGCCGTTCAGGGCATTGTTGTTGCCTGCCTTTGCAGCATTCAACAGGGGAGCAGCAGCTTTCAGGTTAGTGCTGCGGAGCAGTGCATTAATAGCAGCTTGTGAACCAATCTTCTGTAGTTCCTCAACGGACTCGTTGGTGTTGGTAGAAGCCAGAATGGGGTAGAAACGCTCCTTGTTGGTAGCTTTCTTCATTTCGGCGCTGATAGCTTGATATTGCTGTTTGGCATCCAGACTCTTGATGCTGGCAGAAAGAGCTTTCTGATAGTCGCCCATTTCAGAGTCACTGGCAGTGTCCAGCAACTGTGCTACCTTACTGATGTCATTCTTGCCTACAACACCGGCCAGTGCCTTGCGGGCTGCAGAATTGCTCTTTGCCAAATCGAATACAACGGGGGCTGCACTGGTGATACGACGGAAAGAAGCAAGGGAAAGCAGTCTGTTCTGCTGCTGACCTGTAGTAACCTTCAGCGCCTCTGTCACCTTGCCTGAGATGTCGCCCTTGAAACTGAGCAGTGCCTTAGTGGCTTCTTCAAAATTATCCCCTCCCAGCTGAGCTATCAGGGCAGTAGCAGCATCATCACCGCCAATCTTGCCCAATGCCTCGATGGCAGCAACTGCCGGCTTGCCACCCTGTGTGAGCACCTTGGTAAGGAAAGGCTTCTGGCTTGCTATCTTATTGTCGCCCAACCAGTTGATGATATCGGCCTTACCCTCTTCGGTCTGCTTCTTAAACTTGCCTACTACCTGCTTAGCCAGCTCATCGGTAGCCAGATTGTTGGCGGTAGCAAACTTCAGTGCCTGCATACGCAGGGCATGGTCTTTGCTCTTGAGGGCCTTAATGATGGCAGGTCCGGCATTGGCACCCAGCTTCTTCAGGTTGTCGTATGCCTGAGCATAGGGAGCAGCACCTGCATGTTCTACAAACACGATAGGCTTCTCGTCGCCTGCCAGCAGACGGATCTGAGACTCTATGAACTGGCGTACATACTGGTCCGGAGCCTTGGGAGCAGCGGCACGGAGTCCGTCCAGAACGGCCTTCTTATACTTGGCATTAGCCGAAGCGAAGTTGGTAACACCATTGATGGCGTATTCCATAAGGCTGTTCTTGGCCTTCTCGGTGGGTTGCATCATACCAACCAGGACTTCGATGGACTTAGGAGCAGCCTTGGCAATGTCCTCCATCTCGCGGTTGAAGTCGGTCTGGTTCTGCAAAGGCATCAGTGCCAATGCATCCTGCACAATGGTTTGTGTGGTTCTCTGTCTTGCATCCTGTGCAAAGGCAGGAGTCGTGGTGACCGTCAGCATCAGTACGGCCAGCAACAATATATTAAATATCTTTTTCATTATAGTTTACTGTTTACTGTTTACCGTTTGCTAAATGGTAAATGGTTAAATGGTAAATGAGAAACTGCTTACAGTTAGATCATTTTTCCCCATTCGCCGCGCATTGGCTGGTTGATAAGCAGATTAGCTGCCTCGTCGCCTATGAAGAGCTGTGTCTTGGGATCGAAATGCAGGGTGCGGTTCAGACGCAGCGCACAAACACCCATATTTACGATGGTAGCACTGTGGTGACCGTTGCTCTCGTTGAGGGCAAACTGACGACGGGTGCGAACGCACTCCAGGAAGTCGGTATTGCGTGGTTCGGGATCGGGCATCTCGTTGATGAGTTCCTGCACATTGGGAATGGTGCACTCGAAGCCCTTGTAAACCTTACCCTTAGGACCTTCGATGTAGGGAACCTTGCCTTCGCTCTCGAAGCCCTCGCCCTCGAGGATAATCTGACAGCCGTCCTCGTAGGTGTAGGTTATCTTACGCCAGATACCCACTGCATCCGGATGCTGTTGGGGTGCATCAATCTCGACCTTAACAGGGAAGGTGTCGTCCTTGCCCAGGATGTACTGAACGGGGTCGATGTAATGCTGACCCATATCTGCCAGACCGCCACCGTCGTAATCGAAGTAACCGCGGAAGGTCTGGTGTGTACGGTGTATATTATAAGGCTTATAGGGAGCCGGGCCTAACCACAGGTCGTAATCCAGTTCCTTGGGAATGGGCTGCACCTCCAGGTTCTCTTTTCCTACCCAGTAGAACTTCCAGGTAAAGCCGGTAGCGCCGGAGATACGCACCTTCAGCGGCCATCCCAGCAGACCGCTGTCCACCAGCTTCTTCAGGGGCTTTACATCGGTACCCAGACCATAGAAAGTATCCTTGAAGCGGAACCATGTGTTCAGACGGAACACGCGGGCGTTACGCTTAACGGCTTCTTCTACTCGCTTACCTTCGCCGATGGTACGGGTCATGGGTTTCTCGCAGAAGATATCCTTACCGGCATTGGCAGCCTCGACCGACATCAGTCCGTGCCAGTGAGGCGGGGTGGCAATGTGAACAATATCCACATTGGGATCGTGAATGAGGTCGCGGAAGTCGTGATACGCCTTCACGGTCTCGTTAAAGTTCTTCTTGGCTGCAGCTACTGCAGAGTCCAGATGTTTCTGGTCTACGTCGCATAATGCAACCAACCTGCAGGACTGGTCACTTGCGAAATGGTGACCTGAACGTCCAATACCGCCTACACCGATGAGTCCGCGTGTAAGCTGATCACTGGGAGCTACAAAGTTGTTGGCTCCACCCATCTTACCCAACACTTCGCGGGGCAAGATACTGAACAGCGCTGTAGCAGCAGCTGTCCCTTTGAGGAAAGATCTTCTGTTTAGTGCCATAATAGGGTTGTTTTCATAGAAAATTTACGTTTACGTAAGGCAAAAATAAACATTTCTGCGGAAACAACCAAAAGAAATCTGAATTATTCTTTTTCTTCCTTAGGCTTTTCTGCTTCTTCCTTAGGCTTTTCTGTTTCTTCGGCAGGCTTTGCTGCTTCTTCGGCAGGTTTTTTAGCCTCCGGAGCCTTTTTTCCTGCTTCATCTGCCGGCTTTTCTACTTCCGGAATCAGCTTTTCTGTTTTTTCTGTCGGCTTAACATTATCAAAGAGCCGGTAGGTAGTACGCAAAACCTTGAATTCTGTTCTGCGGTTATAAGCGTTGCAGATTTCCTGCTTATCAACATCTTCTATACGCAGGATAAAGGCCTCTGTCAGTGTGTCGCCTTCGTGTAGGAAATCGTTCTGCTCAGCCATCTTACGCGTTACCACCTTCGGGCGTTTCTCGCCGTAGCCAACGGGGGTAAGACGTTCGGTTTCTATACCGTGGGCTATCAGGTAGTTTACAACGCTCTCGGCCCGGCGCTGACTGAGTTTCTCGTTGTACTCGTCCTTGCCGCGATAGTCGCAGTGTGAAGAAAGCTCTATGGTGACATTGGGGTTCTCGTTCAGCAAATCAACCAGGCTGTCCAGTGCCTGCGTACTGTTTTCTGTAAGGGCTGCACTGTCGAACTCGTAGAATACGTTGCGGATGAGTACGGGATTGTTGATGCTGGCCAACGGGAACTGCAGGACAAACTCCTGGCTGACACTGCTAGTGTCGACGTGCAACTCTTCCTTGTGGTTCAGATAACCCTGGCATGTACCCAGGAAGACGTAATCTACAAGGGGGGTGACTTCCTGTTCGAAAGAGCCGTCACCACGGACACTCAGTTTCTGATACGTACCGTCGTTGCCCACCATATAGACCAGTCCTTCGGGCAGTTCATAGCCGTCCTTCTCGTACACCCATCCCTTGACGGTATGCACTACTTCAGGACATTCAAACGACATGATGTGGTCCCATCCTCTGGCATCGCCCCGGTTGGTGCAGAAGAAGCCTCTGTTGTGCAGGCCCTCAAATGTCATGCCAAAGTCGTCTCCATTACTGTTCATGGGCACCTTCAGGTTTTCTATCTGCCATTCGTCCGTGATGGTGTCGCGTTTAGCCCTGAAGAGGTCCAGGCCGCCCATGCCAACATGACCGTCGCTGGAGAAGTAAAGGTCGCCGTTGGGTCGGAAGGTAGGAAACATTTCGTCTCCTTCCGTATTAATAGGAGCTCCGACATTCTCCACGCCGCCCAGGCCGCCGCCTTCTGTCAGTGCTATGCGCCAAATGTCCTTTCCGCCTAATCCGCCTGGCATGTCGCTGGTGAAATAGAGCCATCTGCCATCGGGCGAGACGGCGGGATGGGCATAGCTGGAAAGGGTATCTTTGGTAATCTGTAGTAGCTGGGGTTTGCTCCACGAAGCATCGCTGCGCTGGCTGGTATAGATCTCGGCATAACGGGGATAGTCGGGGTCGAAGGTACAGCGGGTAAGATACATCGTCTTTCCGTCGGGCGAGAAGCAGCAGGCTCCTTCGTCGTAATCGCTGTTCAGCTCTCCTTCTGCTATCTCGGGCGTTCCCCATTTGCCCTTATCGTCTTTCTTGCTGAAGAAGATGTCGCTGCTCTTGGTTCCCGTAATGCCGCTGATCTCGTTTCCCGTAGCCTGGGGCCGAGTGGTGGAAAGGAAAAGCTGATCGGATTCAGTTCCCCAAAGCATGGGCGAGAAATCAGCTCGGCGACCATTTAGAATAGGCTCTTTCTTTATGCTGTAGAGGGTCGGCCTGTTTTTCCAGATGGGTGCTTGCATACAGCCCTGAATGCCATTAACGGCAAGAGGAGCCTTGGGCACCAGTTCCAGATAGGTGTTGTAATTCTTGATGGCAGCCTTGTAATCACCCTGTTTGTGCTGTAGCTTAGCCAGATAAAGCCATGCAATGGTGTCGGGGTAGTTGTAGCGGATGGCATTCTGATAGGCACCGATAGCTTTGGCAGCATAATTGGATTTTCTGTAGCTCTCGGCCATCTTCCAAGCACGAACACCACGCTTGTCCTTTTCCGACGGCTTAGTCCTGGCGTAAGCTTTCTTGTATTCGGCAGCTGCATTGTAGTATTCGCCGATGGCATAGAACTGGTCGCCTTTCTTTAAGTGATTGTCGGCTCCGCACGAAGATAGCAGGCTGACTCCCGCAAGGGGGAGCAGGAACAGTATGGTGCGTATGATTCTTAGTGTTCTTTTCACTGCCACAGAAAATGATGTTCTATATAATAACGTATAGAACCTACTTTTTATTGCCCTTCTTGCTTTTTGCCGGTTCAACGCTTACGCTAATCTGACGGGGGTTCTTGTCGTTAAGGACTGCCGAAACGATGTCTGTTACCATCTGTTTAAGCTCCTCCAGAAATGTTTGGGCCAGATATTCCTTGCGTTCTATCATCCTAAGTTTCTTCTCCCACAGACCCGTCAGCTCGGCACTCTTCAGCAACTCCTCGTGGATAATCTCTATCAGCTCCACTCCGGTGGGAGTAGCCCAGAGACTCTTCTTTTCCTTGCGTATGTAATGCCTGCGGAACAGCGTTTCGATGATGGCTGCGCGCGTACTGGGCCGACCGATGCCGTTCTCCTTCAGCGCATCGCGCAACTCTTCGTCCTCGACCATCTTGCCTGCCGTTTCCATGGCACGGAGCAGGGTGGCCTCGGTATAAGGCTTGGGCGGCGTAGTCCACTTGTCGGTCAAGGAGGGAATATGCGGACCGCTTTCGCCTTTTTCGAAGACAGGCAGAATACCCCCTTCGTTCTCCCCCGAGGGGGAGGGATTCTTTTCATCGCTTTCGACCTTTTTACAACTTTCCAGCCTTCATCTGTCGTCACACGACCGTTAACACGGAACAGCACAGATTCCGTTTCGTTCTTCTTAACTTCGCCGATAACGGTGGTAGTCTCAAAGAGACAGTCGGGATAGAAAGCAGCTATGAAGGCACGGGCAATCAGGTCGAACACCTTCCACTCCGTCTCTGTAAGTCCCTGGGGTGCAACACCAGTGGGGATGATGGCATGGTGGTCGGTCACCTTGCTGTTGTCGAATATCTTCTTGCTCTTCTTCAGCGGTTTGCCGCCCAGTGTTTTTACGATTTCCGCATAAGGCTGCGTTCCCGCGTTCTTGGTGATGTACAGGCCGTTCATAATCTGAGGGCACTTGGGGTATACATCATCGGGCAGGAAGGTGGTGTCAACACGCGGATAGGTGGCAATCTTCTTCTCGTAGAGGCTTTGGATAAGGTTCAGCGTCTGGTCGGCACTGAAGCCGAACTTTTTGTTGCAGTCCACCTGCAGGCTGGTCAGGTCATAAAGGCGGGGCGGTGTCTCGAATCCCTTCTTCTTGGTAACAGAGAGAACGGAAAAGGGATTATCCTTGATGGCTTCCAATGTGTCTTTGCCCTCCTGCTCGGTGGCATATTCCATCTGTCGGTAGATGGGACCTTTGCTCTTCAGTGTCTTCCCCTGCTTGGCGGCTTCTGCAATCTCAGCAGCCTCTTCGGCTTCCGCTTCCTCGTCGCGCATGATAGCACTGAACTTGACATCCCGATATAGGGTAGAGAGAACCCACGACTGGCGGGGAACGAAGTTCTCTATCTCCTTCTGGCGGTTGACAATCAGTGCCAGGGTGGGTGTCTGAACACGACCTACACTTAGCACCTGGTGTTTGCCGTAGGCATACTTCTGGGTGTAGAGGCGAGTGGCATTCATACCCAGCAGCCAGTCACCGATAGCGCGCATCAGTCCGGCCTCGTAAAGGCTTTGGTATTCCGACTGGTCTTTCAGTGTCTGGAACCCTTCGCGAATGGCCTCTTCCGTAAGGCTGCTGATCCACAAGCGTTTCACGGGACATTTGGCCAAGGCCTTCTGCATTACCCAACGCTGTATGAGTTCTCCCTCCTGGCCGGCATCACCGCAGTTGATTATCCCTTCGGCTTTGCTCATCAGCGAGGCAATGATGTTAAACTGCTTCTCAACGCCCTTGTCAGCTTTCAGCTTAATGCCAAAGCGGGGCGGAATCATGGGTAACTGACTCAGACTCCAGTTTTTCCAAAGGGGTGTATATTCGTGAGGCTCCTTCAGTTCGCAAAGGTGACCGAAGGTCCATGTAACCTGATATCCGTTGCCCTCCATATATCCGTCGTGCGAGGTGTTCGCGCCCAGCACGTGAGCTATATCGCGGGCTACGGAAGGCTTCTCAGCTATACAAACAATCATATTTTCTTCTTTTTACCCCACAAAAGTATGATATTTTTTTGATTATACAGGAGTATTTCCCTTAGAATCCTCGTTAAGAAGCGAAATATAAAGATTCTGATAGCGTTGTGCCACCTTTATATAATGATGATGTTGCCGGACGAATTCATAACTCTGTCTTTTCAGTTCAGCGATGCGTTCGGGGTGTAAGACCAGCTTCTCCAGTTCCTTGTAAACAGATTCGTAACAGGGTTCCACATTGACAATGGGATGCAGTTCCCTCTCGTTTACCAGCTGATAGATTTCCGGCTCGCCTCCACCTACACAAACGATGCCCCTAGACATAGCGAGCAGTCCGTTCATCGCAGGTGTGTAGCTGTACAACTGGTCGACGAGTACATCCTGTCCTTCCATCCGCCTGATGTACTCCGAATACGGCAGGTTCTCTACGACGGTCAGTTCAACTTTCCCGGGATACGCGGCTGCGATATCCTCTAAGGCTTTCTGCATGATGTCCGTTCCCTTGTATTCCGACCGGTTACGCTGTATGCCAAGGAAGAAACGGATTCTGTCTCTCACCCGGAAGCTGTCTGCGTTCCTGTCTTCCGGTACAACAGGCAATGGCATATAGGTGACCTTGTCTTTCCAATATTGCTGGTAGCACAGCCAGTATTCGTACAGGACGGGGGTTATGGCATCGCATGTGCGGGCGATATATTTGTTGAATTCCTTGTTCTCGGGGAGGGTCCAATCCTCGTATTGCTTTTTGGCATACGGGAATGTCTGCCTGCGGTCAACAGGGCCCAGGTTGAAGTCGCTGTAGCGGAAAAGATTCAGGTCGCAGCATCCGTGCACCCAGTAATAGTCATCGCCTAAGGCCGTCATAACAACCCGTTTGTTGTACCGTCTCAGGTAATCGTATATCCAGCGGAGCCTCTCCTTGCGCAACGACAGGAAGTTAGGGCCTACCAGCTGTACAATATCATAGCCTCTGAGGCGAGGCAGCAGTAATAATACCTTTATAAGGTAGCTGATGCTTCCCCATTTGCCCGGTTTGCGCTCCAGTGCGATATCTTGGGGGAATTCGCGCCAACGAAGCTTCTCGCTTATGACAACTGTCTCGTGTCCCAGTTTCCGTAGGCCGAGCGACAGGTTGTAGTGTGCCATCGAGGCGTCTCCCAAGAATAGTATCTTCATATTTTACATCAATATTCTATTATATATAACGTGAATAATAGGCTGTAAATTGTGATTCTATGCAGCAAAATTTGGTGATATGTGAAATATTAGATACCTTTGCCTGTAAATTCTATGGTCACGAATATGAAACTGCATGCTATATTACATACCAATTGGCTGGCTACTTTCCGTCTTAATTATAATGCCGGAGGATGGAAAGCCGTTTGGCGTATGCCTATCAGGGTTTACGGCTCCCTGAAGGTAAGGCTTCGGGGAAAGATTCTTCTGCCCTCTGATGCCGGGAAGAATATGCTTGTTATTCAGTCCGACCATGAAGACTATACTGCTTCTTCGGGTAGGGCAGAACTGAACATTCTGGGTACATGGAAGCTGAACGGCAGCCTGCGTATCGGTCCTGATTCCTGTATCGCCATAGATAAGGGTGCCTTGTTAGAGACAGGCGCTGATACCTATCTGGGTCGTGATACGCAGATTCACTGCTATCACCATATCAGCATAGGTAACCGGGTATTTGCCGGAGAGATGTATGTCTGCGACAGTACCGTTCACCGGATTCTTCTGGATGGCAGTCCCAAGCCCCTGAATGGCGAAGTCTTTATCGGAGACGGTGCTTACCTGGGCTTTAGAACGATATTGCTCAAAGGAACGGTTATCCCTCCCGAATCTGTTGTGGGAAGCGGCTCCGTCTGTACTTCGGATTATACAGAGGGTGGGGCTGGGAAACTCCTCATCTGCGGCAATCCTGCCGTTGTGAAGACTCAGGCAGTAACGGCCAAGTTTTAGATGTTATGAAACGAATCTCCTTTATCATTACCTATTATAATGAACCGTTGGAAATGCTGACGGAATGCGTTCGGAGTGTTCTGGCATTGCCATTGCATCCGGGGGAAAGAGAGATTCTGCTCATCGATGACGGCAGTACGGTTCCTGCTCCTGAGTATGACGGTATAACAGTTGTCCGTCAGGAGAATCAGGGACTTTCTGCTGCACGGAACAAAGGCCTGGAACTGGCGCAGGGCGAATATATCCAATTTCTGGATGCTGATGATTTCCTGTTGGACGAAGCCTATCGGCAGGTTTTGGATATGCAGTTGTCAATCCGTCCGGATATTCTTATGTTTGGTTTTACTCATGATATTCCCCGGGGGAATAAACTGAAAAGTGTTGCGTATTTCCATTGCGGCACCGACTTACTGAGGACACATAATATCCGAGGTTCTGCCTGTTGTTATCTGTTTCGCAGAAGCATCCTGGGTGATTTGCGCTTCCTTCCGGGTATTGTACACGAAGATGAGTTGTTTACCCCTCAGTTGTTGCTGAAAGCAGGACTCGTGTTGGTGGTAAAGTGCACACCTTATTATTATAGGATAAGAACCAATACCATCACCCGTCAACAGGATCCGCTACACAATCAGAAGCGGTTGAAAGATACGCTTTTTGTCGTCAGCGAACTGAACCGATTGTCCCGGTCCGCCCAAGGAAAAGAACGCTTGGCGCTTCAAAGGCGGGTCAGTCAGCTTTCGATGGATTGTATCTATGACTGTTGGCGGATGACCCATAGTTTCAGGGAGGTTCTTTCCTGTCTTCGTTTTCTGAAAGAGATTTCCCTGTATCCCTTACCCCTCAGATGCTACACGCTTAAATACTGGCTTTTTGCCTTAGCTGTTAACTGCCTATGCGTCTTTCTGTAATCATACCCTGCTATAATGTGGCCGACACATTGCAAGTATGTGTGCAAAGTGTCCTGGTGCAACTGCCCCGGGAGTCCGAGGTGCTTCTGGTGGATGACGGCAGTACCGATACAACAGGCCTATTGGCAGAACAGATAGCGGCCGAGCATGTTGCTGTGCGCGTCTTCCATAAGTCTAATGGCGGTCCCTCTTCAGCCCGTAATTACGGAATAGCCAAAGCGTGCGGAGACTTCCTGATGTTTATAGACAGTGACGACGAACTGCCTGCTTCAACTATCTCTCTTGCACTTACCTTTATGCAAGAACACCCCGAGGTTGATATAGCAGAGTTCCCCATTCGCGTTCATTATGGTCATGAATCGGAATACCTGCTTACCTTTCCCGAAAGGATATGGTCTTCGGCCAGAACGTATTGGCTCCAGACAGAAGCCTGGGAGCACACCTATGCCTGGAACAAGATTTACAAGAGGTCGGTTCTTGAGGATATCAGGTTTCCCGAAGGTCGTTTGTTCGAAGATATGTGGTTCTACTCCGAACTCTTGTCAAAAGAACCCAAAGTGGCCACTCTTTCCCAAGGATTATATCTGTACCGTTGGAACGAAAAGGGATTGACCGTTAATGCCGATGCAGACGATTTAGAGCAGTTGTTGGAGGGGCAGATGCGGGCAGCACGACTGATGCAGACCCGTCTTTTCTCGTTCCATGGCTGGCGTTTGTACCGCTCTATGCTATACAGGCAGATAGATATCTACAGGGAAACGGGTAAGATACTGCTTCCTTATCCTTTTGTCAGACTTATATGTTTCCTGCATAAGCATTTCAGGAAGTCCGTTTCACAATAAAAAAAAGGAGCCGTGTGGCTCCTTTTCTCTTTCCTTTAGTAGTTTATAAAGGATAGTCCTCGAAGGCGTAGAGGACGGTCGAGAGATAGCGTTCGCCCGTATCAGGCAGCAGCACCACAATCTTCTTACCCTTGTTCTCAGGGCGCTTGGCTACCTGAATAGCAGCATAGAGGGCAGCACCTGCGCTGATACCAACCAGCAGACCTTCTGACTGCGCAATCTCACGACCTGTACGGATGGCATCGTCGTTCTCTACATCGAAGACCTCGTCTATCACGTTGGCGTCGTAAGTCTTGGGGATGAAGCCGGCACCAATACCCTGAATCTTATGGGGACCGCTCTGACCACCGTTCAGAACGGGAGAAGATTTAGGCTCTACGGCAATCACCTTCACGTTGGGGTTCTGCTCCTTCAGGTACTTGCCTGTTCCGCTGATGGTACCGCCGGTACCCACACCACCGATAAAGATATCCACCTGTCCGTCTGTATCGCGCCATATTTCTGGACCCGTGGTAGCATAGTGCTTGGCAGGGTTGGCACCGTTCTCGAACTGTTGCAGGATAACAGCTCCGGGGATGCTGTCACGCAGTTCCTCGGCAGCGCGGATGGCACCAGGCATACCGTCTTTACCAGAGGTGAGGCGAACCTCAGCGCCGTATGCCTTTACCAAGTTGCGACGCTCCACACTCATGGTCTCGGGCATGGTAAGGATAAGGTGGTAGCCCTTAACGGCGCTCACCAGTGCCAATCCTACGCCAGTATTTCCGCTGGTGGGTTCAATGATGGTAGCTCCAGGCTTCAGGATACCTTTCTGCTCAGCATCCTCGATCATCGCTAATGCGATACGGTCCTTTACGCTGCCGCCAGGATTAAAAAACTCTACTTTGGCAATTACGGGAGTCTCCAGTCCCTTAGCCGTTGAATACTTGTTGAGCTCCAAAAGTGGGGTGTTGCCGACGAGCTCGGTCAGCTGTTTTGCAATTTTACTCATAACCTTATCCTTTTATGTTAATTTATAATTTTGGTTCTAGTGGTTAGCGGTTAGTGAACTTTATCAAATTGAAAATTGAAAGTTGAAAATTGAAAGTTTTCGTTTTGGTTTTGGTTTTCGTTTGTTTATCGGTTAGCGCTTAGCGGGTTCTAGTAGTTCTAGCCAGGCTAGTATTCTTCACTCTTCACTCTTGACCTGCGGTCGAGCCTGCTCACGCTCTGGATAGTTGAAGCAAGCTTCGCTCTCCTCTCGCTCAATCGCAGCCTTCACTCTTCACTCTTCATTTTTTCTGCTGCAAAGGTACGGCAGTTTTCTTTTCTCCACAATACCATGTGGAGGTTATTTGCATACCACATGTATGGTATATTCAAGAAAAAACCGTAAATTTGCGCCCAAAATCAGAAGAATATGGCGATAGAAGAGGCAATTTTCCGTAGGGCGGAACTACTTTTAGGTGATAAGACGATGGACAGCATCGCCCAGAAACGGGTGATTATATTTGGCGTAGGCGGTGTAGGTTCCTGGTGTGCCGAGAGCCTGGTGCGAAGTGGTATCCGACATCTGACCATTGTCGATTCCGACCGCGTGTGCATTACCAATGTGAACCGCCAGCTGATGGCCACCATGAAAACCGTGGGTATGGTCAAGGTAGATACCCTGAAGGAACGCCTGCTTTCCATCAATCCCAAAGCCGAGATAACAGCCTTGCAGAAAATCTTCACCGCCGAGACCGCCGAGGAGTTCCATCTGGAAGACTACGACTACATCATAGATGCCATAGATTCATTAAAGGATAAGGCGGCACTTATCCTGTTGGCAACAGACACTCCCCATAAAGGGGGACGGGGGGTCCTTTTCTCCTCGATGGGTGCAGCCCTGAAGTTGGATCCTACGCGTATTAAGGTGGCAGAGTTCTGGAAAGTTCAGGGTGACCCGTTGGCACGTGCCTTGCGTAACCGGTTCAAGAAGGAAAAGACCTTCCCCCGTCATAAGTTCTTGTGCGTATATAGCGATGAGCTGCTGAAGAACTTAGGTCAGAATGCTACCTGCGGAACCGAGCAGTGTATGTGTCCCAAAGCCAAGAATGGTCCAGGTGACCCCGGTCTTCTGAACCACGAATGGTGTTCCTCTAAAGCCCAAATCAACGGAACCTTGGCTCACATCACCGCAATCTTCGGTTTTATGCTGGCCGGCCTGGTTCTGCAGGACGTTCATAAATCAAGTTTGTAGTCACTGTCGTTAACCCTGAATAGCTAAATATAAAACTCGGAAGAGTCGATGAGGCCGGCACGGAGGGCGTATTTCGTTACTTCGTGGGCAGTGTTGACATTCAGTTTACGGAAGATGTTCTTGCGATGCGTGGTGATGGTGTGGATGCTGGAGAATCGCTCGGCGGCAATCTCCTTGGTGGTCTTGCCCTGGGCTATGGCGCGTACAATCTCTACCTCGGTAGCTGTCAGGAGGTCGGGCTTCTCTTCATCCTGCTGCTGACTGATAATGGCTTCCAATGCTCGTTGGCAGATATAACGCTCATGCTGAGCCGCAGCTATTAAGGCCCGACGGATTTCGCCCAAAGAACCGTCTTTGAAAACGATGCTGAATTGACGTGAGGAATATGTCACCCGACGCAGAAACTGGGGCGTGAGCTCATCGCTCAGTAATATCCATTGCGATTGCGAGAAGCGTTCAGCAACTATAAGGAGTTGGTCTTCGTCGGCGAAATCGAAAAGGGCGTAATCCAGTAGAACTATGGCACTGGTGTGTTCTGCAAGCAGATTCACCAACGCTGTTCTGTTCCAGGCATAAAACAGATGCTGTTCCTTGTCCTCGGAGATAAGATGCTCCAGGGCATAACGTGTAAGTTCCTGATTGTCGGCTATGATATAATCTTTCATCTGAGGATAGGTTTTGACAGGGTGCAAAAATACGCTTTTTAACGTAATCTGCCAAATCTTTGGGATGGATTTGGCAGATTACGTTACAGTTTACAGTTGAGAGTTCAGAGTCAGTGGCGGTTGGACTGCCTCTAAACTTTAAACCCAGAACTCTCAACTTTAAATTTGATCCAGTGCCTGTGAAAGGTCATCCAGAATATCATCGATGTGCTCTGTACCGATGCTCAGACGGACGGTGCTGGGCGTGATATGCTGCTCGGTCAGTTCCTGCTCGCTCAACTGTGAGTGAGTGGTGGTGTAGGGATGGATTACCAGACTCTTTACGTCGGCTACGTTGGCCAGCAGTGAGAAGATCTGCAGGGCATCGATGAACTTCCAGGCTGCTTCCTGTCCGCCCTTAATCTCGAAGGTGAAGATGCTGGCGCCACCATTGGGGAAGTACTTCTGATAGAGTGCGTGGTCGTGATGGCTCTCGAGGGCCGGGTGGTTGACTTTGGCAACCTTGGGATGGTTGGCGAGGAAATCGACCACCTTCAGGGCATTCTCTACATGGCGTTCCACACGCAGACTCAGGGTCTCTACTCCTTGTAATAGAATGAAGGCATTGAAGGGTGAGAGGGTTGCGCCGGTATCACGCAGAATGACGGCACGGATGCGGGTAACATAGGCAGCAGCGCCTACTGCATCGGCAAAGACGATGCCATGATAGGATGGGTCGGGCTTAGCCAATGTTGGGAACTTGTCGGGGTTTGCCTTCCAGTCGAACTTACCGCCATCTACGATGACACCGCCTAAAGAGGTTCCGTGACCGCCCAGGAACTTGGTGGCCGAGTGTACCACGATGTCTGCTCCATGCTCCAAGGGACGGATTAAATAAGGTGTTCCGAAGGTGTTGTCCACAATGAAGGGGATGTCATGCTTGTGAGCTACAGCGGCTACCCCTTCGAGGTCGAGCACGTCGCTGTTCGGATTACCGAACGTTTCGGCATAAACCACCTTCGTATTAGGCTGTATGGCGGCTTCTAATGCTGCAAGGTCATTCACATTAATGATGGTGTTGGTGATGCCTTGCGTAGCCAGGGTATGGGTGATGAGGTTATAAGAACCGCCATACAGGTTGTCGGCAGCTACAATGTGGTCGCCAGCCTGCACAATATTCTGAAGTGCGTAGGTGATAGCTGCAGCACCAGAGGCAACGGCCAATCCTGCAACACCGCCCTCGAGGGCTGCTACACGGTCTTCGAAAACTCCCTGCGTAGAGTTGGTCAGACGACCGTAGATATTACCTGCATCGCGCAGACCGAAGCGGTCGGCAGCATGCTGGCTATTGCGGAATACGTAGCTTGTGGTCTGATAGATGGGTACTGCGCGTGCATCTGTTGCGGGGTCGGCCTGTTCCTGGCCTACATGTAGTTGCAATGTCTCAAATCTGTAATTCTTCTGTGTACTCATAATTCTTTTATTTTTTAGTTTACCGTTTACCGTTTAATAGCTTTCGTTTTCGTTTTCGTTAACGTTGAATCACGCTGCAAAGGTACGTTGGTTTGGATATAACCTCCAAATAATGCTTAAACTTTAGAATAAAAGTATAAAAGTGTTGCTGATTTTAAGAATAAAGTTCTTTTTCTGTGTGGCTATATTACCTTAGAAAGAATAATCTTCTAAAAAGTATGGGAAATATTTGGTATTTCGAATGGGAAATACGTATATTTGCACATTCAAACTAATGAAATAAAGAAAAAAAGTGTCATGAAAGGAGTTTTTGGAGTCTTTTTGATTTCAGTATGCTGTGTTTTGTTCACATCGTGTGGCGGTACGAAGAAGAACGAAAAGGCTCAGGTGAAATACGAAACACGCGTAATCGAACCTGAGTCGCGGGTGTATAATCTGTATATACCAGCAACGTTGCACGGCATTACAGAGGTGGAGGTTTATCCACGTGTTTCGGGCATCATCCGCAAAGTGAACTTTACCGATGGTATCAAAGTTTCCCGCGGGCAGGTTCTGTTTGTTATTGATGAGACAGAACATCAGCTGAATGTGATGAATGCAGAGGCGAATCTGGCTGCTGCCAAGGCGCAGATGGAAACATCGAAGATGCAGTACGAGTCGAACCAGCATCTGGCCGAGAAGAAGATTGTAAGTGATAAGGTGCTCCGTACTGCAGGAAATGTATATCAGGCAGCTCAGGCTGCTGTAGAACAGGCAAAGGCACAGTTGGCAATCGCAAAGACCAACTTGGGATACTGCAAGGTAACGGCTCCCATCAATGGTATGATTAAGGAAAACGGCTTCAGAATGGGAGAGGTTGCCGAGCCGTCGGATATGCTGTGTACTGTCAGTGACGACAGTCAGATACAGGCATGGTTCTCCTATACGGAGAGTCAGCTCCTGGAGTTGATAGACCGTTACGACCTGGTTTCAACATCTGAAGGTATGAAGGGACGTGACGGTCAGAAAGTGGGTGCCCTTTTGCCTAAGCTCCAACTGCAGTTGAAGAACGGTCAGACATACAAGCATGAGGGCGTAATAACAGAGATTGGCGGTATTGTGGACCGCAAGACAGGTACGGTGATAGCCCGTGCCACATTCCCTAACCCCGACGATGAATTACGTGCAGGACTGTCTGTGACTTTGGTATTTCCCACCAAGATGGATAATGTGTTCCGTGTGCCCAAGAATGCTGCCGTTCATTTGCAGAATCAGTTGCTGTTCTATCGTGTGAAGAAAGACGGAACAGCAGAGGGTGTTATCTGTGAGGCTATTCCTTCGAACAGCGGTAACCATTATTATATAAAGAACGGTCTGAAGGCTGGCGATGAGATTGTGGTGAACGGTGCTCAGAAATTATCTAACGGAGCAAAAGTTCGTTGAACATTATGAAGAAGACGCATTTCTTTGTAAAGCACTGGGTGGCGGCTTTCGCCATAGCTGTGCTGACGGTGGTTATCGGAGTGGTAAGCTTGCAGACACTTCCTGTGGAGCAGTATCCGGATATTGCGCCTCCCATGGTAACCGTTCAGGCTACCTATAGCGGTGCCGACGCTCATGCTGTGATGGAATCGGTAGTGATGCCACTGGAGGAGGTCATTAACGGTGTGGAGAATATGATTTACATGGATGCCACAGCTACTTCCAATGGTGAGGGCGAAATAGACATTTATTTTAAGCAGGGTACAAACCCCGATCAGGCTACGGTGAATGTTCAGAACCGCGTGAGTCAGGCATCTGGCGTGTTGCCGGAAGATGTTATCAAGAATGGTGTCACAGTCGAGAAGAACGTGAATGCCACGCTGATGATTATGAGCCTGGAGAGCACCGACGAGAAGTTCGACCAGTCGTTCATCTCCAACTACCTTGATATCAATGTCATGCCGGCTATCAGTCGTATTGCCGGTGTGGGTCGTACCATGATTATGGGTGAGCAGTATGGTGTGCGAATCTGGCTGAAGCCCGACCTGATGGGCCTGTACGGTGTTACGCCCGAAGAGGTCATCAACTGTATAAACGAGCAGAACCTGGTGGCACCTATCGGCCGGTTGGAAAGTACCAAAGACAAGATTGACATTGAGTTCAACGGTCTGTTGGACGGTATGAGCCAGTTTGAGGACATCATCATACGAGCCTCAGAGAAGGGCGAGGTACTCCGTCTGCATGATATAGCAGAGGTGGAACTGGGAGCGAGAGCGTACGATTTCCGAACGAACATCAGTGGAAATCCTGGTGTAATGTTCTATGTCAAGCAGGCTCCCGGGGCCAATGCCACCAAGGTGAATGCCGAGATAAAGAAGGTGCTGGCCGACGTAGAAAAGCGACTGCCCGGAGGCTTGGAGTTCAAGTTGCTGGAGACCAGCGACGACTTCCTGTATGCCTCTATGTATAATGTGGTGGAGACGCTGATTGTGGCCATTATCCTGGTTGTTCTGGTGGTTTATTTCTTCCTGCAGGACATCAGGGCCACCATCATCCCCTCGGTTACCATCTTTGTGTCGCTGATAGGAACCTTTGCTATTGTCAAGGTGGCTGGCTTCTCGCTGAACCTGTTAACGCTTTTCGCACTGGTGTTGGCTATCGGTACGGTGGTGGATAATGCTATCGTGGTCGTCGAGGCCGTGATGACGAAACTGGAACAGGGTGCCTCGAGCATGCGTCGTGCTGTCTCTGATGCTCTTAGCGAGGTAACAGCAGCCTGTATCTCTACCACGATGGTTTTCATGGCGGTGTTCATTCCTGTTACGTTTATGTCGGGTACTTCGGGTACGTTCTTCAAGCAGTTCGGTATCACCATGGCCTCTTCTGTGGGTATCTCAACCATTTTGGCTCTGACACTTTGTCCTGCACTCTGTGTGCTTCTGATGAGGCCGGGTGGCGGAAATGAGCAGAGGAAAGGCCTCAGCCGTTATATATGGCTGGCCTATTCTACATCCTATAATGCCTTGTTGACCAGATATATGAATGTTGTTACGCGCTTTATCCGCCGTTCTGTCTTTGCTTGGGTTCTGCTGGCAGTCTTCTGTATAGTAACCGGCTTGCTGATTATGCGTTCGAAGAGCGAGCTGGTGCCGCAGGAGGACCAAGGCTTCCTGTTGGTCAATGTGATGATGCCGCCAGGTACTTACCTGAATGATACAGAAGCCACAACGGTTGAGCTGGAGGAGTATATCAAATCGCTCGACGAGGTGGAGACAGTAGGTGCGCTGACGGGCTACTCTATGATGGAGGACGTTACGAGTACAAACTATGCCACTCTGATGGTACGACTCAAGAACTGGAGCGAACGTGCTTTCTTCAGCATTGCCGATATACAGAGCAGCATCTCGGAATGGGCTCGCGTAAACCTGCCGCAGGCTGAAGTTACGGCATTCCAGATGCCGCAGATTCCTGGCTATGGTAACGGTTCTGACATTAGCTTGAGCCTGCAGGACCGTACGCGCAGTGCCGACAAGAGGGACTTTGTGGCTATGGGCGAGCAGTTCGTAAAGAAGCTTGCTGAGCGTCCCGAGACAGAGTTTGCCTCATCGACTTATTCTACCGACTTCCCCAAATACAGGCTGGATGTCGATGAGATTGCCTGTAAGCGTATGGGCATATCGCCCAAGACTGTGCTACAGACCATTGGCGCATTCCTGGCCGGAGACTATATCGGTTCCTATGTACAATATAATAATGTATATCGTGTAATGGTGCAGGCCGGCAAGGAGTACCGTATGTCCGAGACAATCCTGAACAGTATCTTCGTCCCTGTAGGAGACCACATGGTGCCTGTGACACAGTTCGTGTCGATGAGGCTCGATACGGGTTCGGCGATGGACCTTCACTTCAACATGTTCCCCTCTTATCCGGTGAGCACCTATCCTGCGCCCGGATACACCAGCGACGATGTCCGCAAGGCTGTTGACGAGGTTATGCACGATGTGTTCCCCGAGACGTTCGGTTACGAGTATTCGGGTATGGCTCGTGAGGAAGCCGACAATGCCAACTCTAACGAGACATTTCTTATCTATGCCATCTGTATGTTGCTTATTTATCTGATTATGGCTTGTCTCTACGACTCCCTTTTCATCCCGCTGGCCGTTATGCTGTCCATACCCTTTGCCTTGTTCGGAGCCTATCTCTTTATCATCCCCATGGAGTCGATGGGTGTGGGAGCCAACGTGTATGTGCAGACGGGTATCATTATGATGATAGGCTTAGTGGCGAAGACAGCTATCCTTATCACTGAGTTTGCCGTGCAGAAACGGCATGAGGGCTTGAGCATACGCGATGCTGCTATCGGAGCTTGCAAGGATCGTCTCCGTCCCATCCTTATGACGGTGCTGACAATGATTCTGGGTATGATCCCTTTGGCCATCGGCAGCGGTGCCGGAGCTGTGGGTAACCGCTCGTTGGCGCTTGCCGTTATCGGTGGTATGACGGTGGGAACCATCGCCTTGCTGTTTGTCACTCCTGCCTTCTATATGGTATTCCAGAAAGTTCATGAGAAATTAACGCCGGATGAGAGTGAGGAATAAACAGCCTCTCCCCTAACCCCTCCCCCGTGAGGGAGGGGAACTTGAAACCCGCTAACCGCTAACCGATTAAGCAATTAAGCTATTAAGCTCTTTTCGCTAACCGATAAACGAAAACGAAGACGAAAACGAAAACTTTCAATTTTCAACTTTCAATTTTCAATTTGATAAAGTTCGCTAACCGCTAACCGCTAACCGAAATTTTCAACTTTCAATGTTTAAAAAAATCTCAATTCCTTCCCCTACAAGGGGAAGTCAGAAGGGGTCCCTTAATTTCCCTCCCTACAAGGGAGGGTCAGGGAGGGTCCTCTTAGCCCTTGTCCTGCTGCTCTCCAGTTGCTCGCTATACCAAAAATACGGGACTACACCCGAGGTCCCCTCCAATGTGATGGGCGATGCCTCGAATCCGGGCGACACTGCCAGTCTGGGTGCTATAAGCTGGCGACAGTTGTTCAACGACCCCCTGCTACAGGAACTGATTGAGCAGGCTTGGACAAAGAATACCGATGTCAAGGCTGCGCAGCTCTCTATCGAGCAGGCACAGAATGACCTGACGGTGGCACGACTCGGACATCTTCCCACCTTGTCGTTCGAACCTTCAGGCACCCTGAACCGCTTCGCCTGTGTCGGTGTGCATAGTTATGTCATCCCCGTGAAGGCTTCATGGCAGCTGAATATCTTCGGACAGGTTACCAGCCGCAAACGACAGGCTAAGGCGAGAGTGCAGTTGGCTGCTGACTACAGACAGGCTGTAATGGTTAGCTTGGCAGCTAATATCGCCAGTGCATACTACAATCTTGTCTTGTACGATCACGAACTGGAAATCCTTAGGCAGACACTCGGTGTATGGGAACAGTCGCTCGAATCCATGCGTACCCTTTACGAGGAGGGACTGTATCAAAGCCCAGCCGTTTACCGCATGGAGGCATCTTTGGCAGCCGTAAAGTCGGGTATTGTCGAGGTGGAGGAAAACGTCCTTACTACCGAGGCTGCTCTATGTCGCCTGCTCTCAGACGGACCTCACCATATCGCTCGTGCATCCTTCGGCTCTTTCCGGATGCCGGAGCAGATTAAAGTGGGTATCCCCCTGCAACTACTGAAAGCCCGGCCCGATGTGCGCCAGGCAGTACGTAACATGGAGATTGCCTATTACGACACCCAGATGGCCCGTCAGGATTTCTATCCCGACCTTAATATCAATGGCGTCCTCGGGTGGAGCAACGGACAGGGAACCGTCAATCCTGCACAGTTCCTGGCCGAGGCCACGGCATCTCTTGCGCAGCCTCTCTTTAATCAAGGCAAGATCAGGGCCCGGTATAAGAACGCCCAGGCAGAGCAGGAGAAGGTCCGCCTGCAGTATGTGCAGACTCTGCTCAATGCCGGCAACGAGGTGTACAGATATCTGCACGATTGCCAGAAGGCAGAAAAGAAGGCTGTTTACATTGCCGACTGTGTCCGCGCCCTGAACGAGTCGTATCTCGGAACCCGCGAGCTGATGAACTACGGTACCAACACCTATCTTGAAGTTCTCACGGCACAAGAGGACCTTCTGAGTACGCAGATTACGGAAGTGCAGAATCTTAACGATGGCATACAAGCCCTTATCAATCTTTATACCGCTCTTGGCGGTTTTTAACGACACGAGAGAATATGAGTTCCAAGAATATACCAGACAAACTGGACGAGATTGACCTGCAGATACTTAGAATCCTGCAAAAGAATGCCAAGCTGACTACCAAGGAGTTAGCCGATGCGGTGAATCTGACTCCCACGCCTGTCTTCGAACGTCAGAAACGACTGGAGAAGAAGGGGTACATCAGGCGTTATGTGGCAGTCATCAATCCCGAAATGTTACAGCAGAGCCTGTTGGTATTCTGTAAGGTCAAGCTTCAGCAGATAAACCACGAGACGGCCGATGCCTTTACGCGTCGGATTATGCTTATCCCCGAGGTAACGGAGTGCTACAACACTTCGGGTGCTTATGACTATTTATTAAAGGTTCGCGCACGGGATATGAGACAGTACCAGGAATTTGTCCT
>CADAWW010000036.1 GCA_902791675.1 uncultured Bacteroidales bacterium | reverse complement strand
GATAGGATCTGCCCATTCTCCATTTCGGTATTGGTCGGCAATAGCCTGAACAGAAAAATAATAGGTCGTCTGAGGTTCCAGATCTTCGACAGGATAGCTCAGGGAACTTATGCTGTCAGCCTTCCACACCACTTCGTCGAACATATCTGTTACTCTTATATTATAAGCCTCTGCTCCGTCGACGGCATCCCACATTAGCGTAGCTTCGGTATCTGTAACATCCATGGACGTAAGTTCGGTAGCTGTTGGCAAAGTGCCTATAGGATTGAATTTAAGCACAATCTGGTCATCTTCTGTTTCTTCTATGTCGAAGATAGGTTTACCCATATATCCGCCGTCAACTCGTGATTGTCTGTAATACCTGGATACAGATTTCCCTGCAGACTCTCCCTCCATTCAGCAGATGTAATCCCAGGGGTATTTCCACCTTTTAGCATATTATTAGCCGGAATAATCGTCATACGCTGATGTGATGCATTTGTGTTTACCCTGTTTCCTAACCAAGAGTTTCGGTCATAATCCACATGCGTAACCATAAGACCGTGACCCCTTGTCTGACAAAGTTTATCCCATCCGTAAGCCTGGCGATTTTCCAGCACATAATATTCATTGGGATTAGCTTCGTTTACTATCTTATAACCATGGCCACCGTTGGCAAAACACGGGATACGTAAGGTACAAGGCTCCTTTAGTTCTTCTATTTTTTGCCATAACATAAATTCGCGCTCATAAGCGGTATAAGGAACAGGCGTGTTACCATTCAAAGCATACTGTCCATAGTCCATAATACTCCAGTAATCCATACCGAAGGCTTTGTTGTTGGTGTCATAGAAGTCAGGCAAGCCCAAGGCGTGACTTAGCTCATGGCAAAAGACTCCAATGCCATCAGGCTTGGTAGATGTAATAACATTGCCGGACGCACCTGTGGGGCGTAACTCACACGTAGAACAACAACCTGCAATCGTAACACCGTCAACTTGATATTGTGCAGCTATCTCTTTGGGCCAAATGGTATTAAGGTCGCTGTAAGAGTTGGTGTAATTCTGTCCCAATCCGGCAAAGATGATAACAGCCATATCCACCTTTCCATCGGAATTGTTATCCAACTGGAGCCAGTCAACATTTGCCTTACAAGCCTTCTGAATACTTTCCCTGACAAAAATGTTGTAACCAATATCTTTTGACGATCCGCTGTCTTTACCATAATATGCATATTCATTATCAAGTGTAATCGGACCTATAACATTAAAGACAGGTTGGAACTGACCATGACTCTGGTCTGAGAAATACTCAGTTATGGATCCGGAACTCCCATGTCCCGTATAAGGAGAAGATTCTGCGGAACCATTACAGTATTTGTCATAATAATCGTGAATAGAAGCCGAATCGGAAGCTACAGTAAAATATTTATCTTTGAACTGCACCAGCAGAACTGCCACATGAGGCTGGCCTATCTGAGGTATTAATGCATTTTCTAAACTTCCGATATGCCTTCTAACCCTTCTTTGAACTGAAGATTCGTGCATCGAAACGTAAGCATCGCGGTCATAGCCTGTCAGCACGAAGCCACTATCTGTCAGTTCCACTACCATATTGTCGTCTGACAGAAAATATGAAAGGTGTTCGTCGCCATAACTGGTCAACACAATCTGGTTTCCATCTGTCAGGGTTGCCAAAAATCTTCTGCGCTCGACGGGAACAGCCCGCACTATCGTTGCTGCCAACAGGCAGAAGAAGAATGTGTATAAATGTCTTTTGTCTATCATATTTATATATTAGGTAGGCAAAATTACAACTTTTTTATTCAAATAGGCAAAAAAGACAGTTCAAATTTGTCTGTTTCAGAAAAAAACTCTAATTTTGCAATCGCAAAACAAATAAAAGGGGGATTAGCTCAGCTGGCTAGAGCGCTTGCATGGCATGCAAGAGGTCATCGGTTCGATTCCGATATTCTCCACAAGGTGTAAAGAAAGGAAAGAGGTTTGTCTGAAAGGATGAATCTCTTTTTTCGTTGTACAAATATAATTCAAAACATACAAACACTATGAGTGAGAACATTAAAGACACATTGGCAGAGAATGCCTTTAGAGAACTGAAAGAGGGCGAAGAGTACGTACCCTTGATGCCTAAGGAAACCAACCCTCGCGAAGTTAATGCATGGTCTGTATGCTGGGGTATCCTGATGGCTGTGATATTCAGTGCCGCAGCAGCTTACCTTGGACTGAAAGTCGGACAGGTATTCGAGGCTGCCATCCCCATCACCATTATTGCCGTTGGCGTAAGCAGCGCCACCAAGCGTAAGAATGCATTGGGCGAAAACGTAATGATTCAGAGTATAGGAGCATGCTCTGGTGTAATTGTGGCGGGAGCTATCTTTACCCTACCTGCCCTGTATATCCTGCAGGCCAAATACCCTGAGATGACCGTCAACTTCTTTGAAGTCTTCATGGCCAGCCTCCTGGGCGGTATCTTGGGCATTCTGTTCCTGATACCTTTCCGCAAGTATTTCGTTAAGGATATGCACGGCAAATACCCCTTCCCTGAGGCTACTGCCAGCACACAGGTATTGGTTAGCGGTTCCAAGGGAGGCGATCAGGCCAAGCCATTGCTGATAGCAGGATTGATTGGCGGTTTGTATGACTTTGTCGTTGCTACATTCGGCCTTTGGCACGAGAACTTTACCAGTCGTGCCCTATTGTGGGGCGATACCGTAGCCGAGAAAGCCAAGCTGGTATTTAAGTGCAATACAGGTGCTGCCGTTCTGGGGTTGGGATACATAGTCGGACTCAAATATGCCTTCATCATTTGCTGTGGTTCCGCCCTTGTTTGGTGGGTGATTGTGCCAGGCATAGCCTTCATATTCCCCGATGTAGAGGTGCAGGAAGGTGTTACGGCTGCTATGTCCTCAGCTGAGCAGATTTTCAAATATGCCAAGAGCATCGGTATCGGTGGTATTGCTATGGCAGGAATTATCGGAATTTTCAAGAGTCGCAAGCTCATTTCTGGAGCCATATCACTTGCAGCAAAAGAGATGGGAGGCAAGAAAACTGCTCAGGTTTCTGAGGAACGTACCCAGAAAGACCTGCCCATGGGCTTCATCTCCCTTGCCGCTTTTATAGCAATGTTTGCCGTTGCACAATTTTTCTATTGGGACGTAATGAATGGCGTAGCCAAGTTTGCCATCGTCGCCCTTCTGGTAACAGTCATTATAACCTTCCTATTCACCACTGTTGCAGCCAATGCCATTGCCATTGTGGGCACCAACCCCGTTAGCGGTATGACACTGATGACCCTCATCCTTGCCTCCGTAATTATGGTAGCTGTCGGCCTGAATGGTACAGAAGGAATGGTAGCAGCACTTATTATGGGAGGCGTGGTATGTACGGCACTCAGTATGGCAGGCGGTTTTGTAACCGACCTGAAGATTGGCTACTGGCTGGGCTCTACCCCACGCAAGCAAGAGACGTGGAAGTTCCTTGGAACACTGGTTAGTGCAGCTACAGTTGCAGGTGTTATCATGATTCTGAACAAGACCTACGGCTTTACCAACGGACAACTGTCAGCCCCACAAGCCAATGCTATGGCAGCAGTTATTGAGCCTCTAATGAGTGGTAGCGGAGCACCTTGGTTGCTCTACGGAATTGGAGCCGTTATAGCCCTGATTCTTAATGCTTTTGGCATATCTGCCTTAGCATTTGCTTTAGGTATGTTCATCCCCCTGGAACTGAACCTCCCCTTAGTAGTAGGCGGTCTTGTCAACTGGTTTGTAACTACCCGCAGCCAACAGAAAGAGGTGAACAATGCACGTGGTGAGCGCGGCACCCTCATAGCCAGCGGATTCATTGCCGGAGGCGCTCTGATGGGAGTGGTGAGCGTGGCTCTACGCTTCGGCGGAATTGAGTTCCAGTACGACCAGTGGTGGAACAACTATCTGAGTGAAATTCTGTCACTTGGCATGTATCTGGTCCTCATTGTATATATGATTAAGGCCAGCATGAAGGCAAAATACACATTATAAATAAAAAAAGTTGCAAGTTTTGCATCCCAATCCATTTAATTGTTGTACATTTGCGCGCCGTTACGAGTTGACGGCATATTTCAAACCTATAAATAAAGTTTAATTAAAATTATGGCAACAAAAATTAGATTGCAGCGTCACGGTCGTAAAGGCTATGCCTTCTACAGCATCGTAATCGCTGATGTAAGAGCTCCACGCGATGGTAAGTTTACAGAGAAGATTGGTACTTACAATCCCAACACCAATCCTGCCACTGTAGATTTGAAATTCGACCGTGCCCTCTATTGGGTAGAGTGTGGTGCACAACCCACTGACACGGTTCGTAACATTCTATCTGGCGAAGGTGTTTATCTCATGAAGCATCTTCGTGGTGGTGTAAAGAAGGGCGCTTTTGATGAGGCTACCTGTGAGGCAAAATTTGCAGCATGGAAGGCTGACAAGCAGAAGGGTCTGGAGGCATTCGAGGCCAAGAAGGCTGCTGAAAAGAAGGCTGCTGATGCAGCTCGCTTGGATGCAGAGAAGAAGACCAAGGAAGAGATTGCAAAGAAAGTAGCTGACAAGAAGGCTGCTGAGGCTGCTGCTAAGGCAGAGGCTGAAGCTGCTGCCAACGCTGAGGCAGAGGCTGCTGAAGCCGAGACTGCACAGGCTACTGAGGGTGAAACAACTGAAACTCCCGCAGAGGCTTAAAAAATCAATCACAAACCATTATTTCAATTAGACTTTTTCCAAACAAACAACAAAGAAGGGCGCTACCGTGAGGCAGTGCCCTTCATATTTTTTGATAGAACATATTCTAACCATCAATCGGAAAGCATACAACGCTGCATCTGAGATAATAGAGCATTAGCTTGTTTTACCGAATCTACATCTGAAATGAGTAGCTTAAACTGATTCTTGGCATTGTCCACTTTGCAAATATGTGCATTGGTAGTAGCAAAAGCAATAACTTTGCGGAAAGCATCGCTATCATAAAATGCACTTTCTGAATTGGAAATGAACTGCATGCGCATACGACCCGATTTCAGCGTTATGCGCTCGCAACCAATATAACGTCCCAAACGACGTAGCTTAACTACTTCTATCAGTTCTTCGCCCTCCTGCGGTACAGGTCCGAAACGGTCTATCATACGTTGGCGGAACTGGTCAACATCCTCATCACGCTCTAAACTATCCAATTCCCGGTACAGCAGCATACGCTCGCTGCTTGTTGGAACATACTCCTCGCTGAACGACATAGGAAGGTCACTTTCTATGATACATTCTTCGACAAAGTCTGTTCCACTGGTGATATTACCGGCCTTTACCTCTTCTTTATATAAGTCCTGGAACTCATCGTTACGCAACTCCTTAACAGCTTGCGAGAGAATCTTCTGATAGGCTTCATATCCTAAATCTGCGATGAAGCCGCTCTGTTCTGCACCCAGGAGGTTTCCTGCTCCACGAATATCAAGGTCTTGCATAGCAATATGAATGCCACTACCTAAATCCGAGAAATTCTCTATCGCCTGTAAACGGCGGCGGGCATCTATGTTCAGGGCACTAAGAGGGGGAGCCAATAAGTAACAGAAAGCTTTTTTGTTGCTGCGCCCTACTCTGCCTCGCATCTGATGAAGGTCGCTCAGACCGAAGTTCTGTGCGCTATTAATAATAATGGTATTGGCGTTGGGGATATCTAATCCGCTTTCGATGATTGTTGTGGAGAGCAACACATCGTAATCGTAGTTGGCAAAACCTATCATAATGTTCTCCAACGACTCGGGAGGCATCTGCCCGTGTGCAATGGCAACGCGGGCATCAGGCACATATTTATGTATAAGTGTTTCTAGTTCAGGCAAGTTGCTGATGCGATTATTTACAAAGAATACCTGACCGTTCCGACTCATCTCGAAATTGATAGCCTCGGCTATTACTTCGGAACTGAATACACTAAGCTGCGTTTGTATGGGATAGCGGTTAGGGGGCGGTGTTTGAATGACACTCAGGTCACGGGCCCCCATCAAACTGAACTGCAATGTACGCGGTATAGGTGTAGCGGTTAGTGTTAACGTATCCACATTGACTTTAAGCTGACGAAGTTTTTCCTTCGTAGAAACACCGAACTTCTGTTCCTCGTCTATAATCAATAAACCTAAATCCTTAAACTGTACACTCTTGCTGATGAGTTTGTGTGTACCAACCACGATATTCACGGTTCCGTTCTTCAAACCCTCAAGAATTTCTTTGGTCTTTGCTGCAGAGCGAGCACGACTGAGATATTCAACTTTGACAGGGAAATCCTTTAAACGCGAAGTGAATGTGTGGTAATGCTGATAGGCAAGAACGGTTGTTGGAACCAATACAGCGACCTGTTTATTATCAGCACATGCCTTGAAGGCTGCACGTATGGCGACTTCTGTCTTTCCAAACCCAACATCACCACAAACCAACCTATCCATAGGACGGGCACGTTCCATATCAGCCTTTACATCTTGGGTTGCTTTCAGCTGGTCGGGGGTATCCTCATAAAGGAAACTGGCTTCCAACTCCTGTTGCATAAAGCTGTCGGGCGAGTAAGAGAAGCCTTTTTCCTCCCGCCTGCGGCTATACAGTTTTATCAGGTCTCGAGCTATGTCTTTTATCTTGGTCTTGGTACGCTCTTTCATGCGTTCCCAAGCTCCGGTCCCTAATGTACTGATGCGAGGCGGTTCACCTTCCTTACCTTTATATTTAGAAACCTTGTGCAAGGCATGGATAGAGACAAAGACCACATCATCATGATTATATATGATTTTAATGACCTCCTGCATCTTGTCCCCATTGGGTATACGAACCAATCCACCGAACTTTCCTACGCCATGATCAAGGTGAACAACATAATCACCTATCTCGAACTGCTGCAATTCCTTCAGGGTAAGAGCAACTTTACCGTTACGCGTCTGCTGACTACGTAAGTTATATTTATGATATCGGTCGAATATCTGATGATCGGTGAAAAGGCAGATTTTCAGGTCATCATCGACAAAACCTGCATGAATGGTATGATCAACAGGAGTAAAGGTGATTCCTGTCTCCTGTTCCTGGAAGATACTCTCCAATCGTGCAGTCTGTTTCTGACTATCGGCAAGGATATAAAGCTGGTAGCCCTCATCAAGATACTTCTTGAAACTCTCGAATACCAAACTAAAGTTCTTATGAAAAACAGGTTGAGGGTGAGTGGTGAAGGAGATTGAACATTGAATTCTTTTTTCGAGTGAAGAGTGAAGAGTGAAGAATGAAGAATCTGAGTTACCACCACTAACCGCTAACCGCTCACCGCTAACCGATAAATTCCTGATTTCTATGCGGCGAAAATCGAGCAGTTGCTTCCTGAAGTCTTCCGGATCTACCAGAACAGATGATTTCTCTAATTCCTCTTCCCTGATCTCTAATCCTTCTGTCATCGCCTGCTTCGAGAAGCCCTCGTCCCATGTAATCTGAATGGAATCGGCAATAAACGCAACATCATGCATTACCAAGAGAGAATCTTTGGGAAGGAAGGACAGAAAACTTTCTTTCTGTTCTTTTTGGGCAGACAATTCCGGAACTATGCTTATCTGCTGAAACTTCATCTTGCTGAGCTGTGACTGAACTTCAAATGTACGAATACTGTCCACTTCATCGCCGAAAAAGTCTATTCGGTAGGGAAACTCGCACGAATAGGAATAAACATCCAATATACTTCCTCTAACGGCAAATTGTCCAGGCTCATATACATAATCAACTCTTTTGAAGCCAAAGGAAAGGAGTGTTTCTTGAACAAATACAATATCAACCATTTCACCGACCTGGACAGTAAGCGTCTGTTCATTCAGACACTTTTGGGTAACAACCAATTCAGAAAGAGCCTGCGGATGAGATACTATATATAGTTTAGACTTGAGAGTTGAGAGTTGAGAGTTGAGGCGACTCAGCACTTCGGTACGTAGGATTTCATTTCCGGCATCACGTTGACCATATTTTATGGCACGTTTATAGCTACTAGGGAAAAAAAGCACGTATTCATCTCCTAAAACCTGTGTCAGATCATGATAGAAATAGCCTGCCTGCTCTTCATCATCCAAGATAAAGACACAAACCGATGAAATGGAATTAATCAAAGAAGAAAACACCAATGGAACGGCACTTTCCTGCAATCCGGAGATTTGGATTATTTTAGGGGAAGACTTCAGCGCAGTGGCTAAAGCCTTCACACCTGGGTGCCTCGTATATATACTCAGTAATTTTTGAATCTCCATTTAGGGTGTAGGGGTAATTTAAGATGCGAAGGTACAAAGAAAAGTCAACAAATCAAAATGAAACACAAAAAAACCACCATACTATTACCAGATAGTAGGCCATTTATTTACTTACAACTTTTTTACCATTCTGAATGTATACCCCCTTCCTTACCCCATAGAGCATTTTACGCCCTTGCAAATCGTAATCGAAAATTTGATTAAAGGATTTCGGCGATATAATTCCTGTTGGTTGGATTTCTTCGATAGTAAGGAACTGGTTCCAACCTGAAGTCATCTCATATTTAGACTTAGTCCCAACAGGAACACGTAGTGTAACCTTATTTTGTTCTCGGCAAATAGGTTGTATTGGGAAAGGTTCATTCATTAATGAGGTTATTGTATGAATGGGAGAAAAATAGAATATAGCATCCCCAAGACTTTGAACTGTGGAAGGAATAGTGATGCTAGTAAGACCTGTATCATTAAATGCTCCAGAATTTATAGTCTCAAGACCCTCTGGGAGTGATATAGTCTTAAGAGATTTGCATTGACAGAAGGCCAGGTTGTTTATCGATGTTACTCCTTCCTCCATAATAACATTTGAGAGTTGCGTGCATCCATAGAAAGCCTGAGATTCTATGTTTTTGATGGATGATGGAATATAAACGGAAACTATGTTTCTCTTTGCCAGAAATGCACAGCAACCTATTTCATCCACAATATATTCCTTCCCATTAATAGTAAAACGATCAAGAATAATGATTTCGTCCTTGGCATCGGGTGAACCCGGAATTAGGACCTCATACTCATCGTCCTCATCATAATAAAAATGCTCCCCTCGCTTCACTTCTGCCCGGCTTCCTGAAGGGTTATAAGTGTATATAACATTATAAACAGTATCTTTATATTCGTCTGCGAAACATACTACAACGGCTACACACAACAGAAATGACAATAATATTTTTTTCATGACGGTTTATAAAATAGTTTGCTAACAGTATACGATATATTATATCAGGAATGCTTCGGCCTCAGCTAAGGTTTCCATCTTACCTACATCCATCAATCGTAAGTCAGGTTGTAAATACCCATAGATAGGATGCTGGTTGCAAATGCTCAAGTAGAAATCTATGATGCTAAACTTGTCCGGCCACTCGGAGAAATGGCGGAAGAGCGACGGATTCATGACATGAATGCCTGCGAAGGCAAACTTACGGTACTTCTGAGGATCCAATCCCGGGTACGGACTTTTGACTTCTCCCGTCTGAATGTTTGTCCAGCCAACGAGACGCATGTCATCATCGAAGAGCAGGTACCGAGTCGTTGTACGTTCGGAAACCAACAACGAAGCAGCCTTTCCGCGTGCATAAAGATGAAGAGCACGCAAATCAGCATTACTGAGAATATCCACGTTATGAATAAGGAAACCTTCTGTAGCATCTTTCAACAAATGTGCTGCATGTTTGATGCCGCCGCCTGTTTCCAGGAGTTCCTGACGTTCGTCACTAAACCAGATATTCATTCCCATGGGATGCTGACTCACCCATTCCTCGATCATATCGGCAAAATGATGAACATTAATAACAACATCGCGTATGCCGGAACCCTTCAGCTTTTCTAATGTATGCTCTAACAAAGGCTTACCTGCAACAGGTACAAGTGCCTTGGGCATCGTATCTGTAAGCGGTTTAAGACGAGTGCCTAAACCTGCTGCAAAAATCATGGCCCTATAAGCAGGGAAGATAGTAGAAATGCCTTGTTCCCGATGACAGACGTGAACCTCTATACCATATTTATAATGTATATGTTCTGCCAAATGTTGGGCGCTATAGACGCTTCGGTGCTGACCGCCTGTACAACCAAAGGAGAACATAAGGTTAGTAAAACCTCGCTGTAAATAGCGCTGCACATGCGAATCTGCCAATTTATAGATATTTTCCAAAAAGGTAAGAATCTCTCCGTCGTCCTCCAGAAAACGTATAACAGGTTCATCCAGACCAGTAAGCTGCTTGTAAGGTTCATAACGACCCGGATTATGCGTGCTACGGCAGTCAAAAACATACCCACCTCCATTCCCGCTGGTGTCTTCGGGAATACCTTTCTTGAAAGAAAAACTGAAAACACGAACCACAAGAGGACCTTTTCCGTCATAGCGGCTGAATGTGGCAGGTCCGTCTTCGGGGCGAGCCACATAAGGATTATTCTCCGTAATTTTATATCCATCAGCTCGCTGAACGGGCTTCTTGGGTTCTGGAGCAAACTGAGGAAGCTCTACCAGACGGGTAAGTACCTCACGCAAATACGGATAGGGACAGCCGCCATCCTGTAACAAGTCGCGCAGATTCTGAATGGCTGCAGGAATGCTGTCAAGGAAATGCTTCTTTCTTTCGAAATAGCCTCGGAAGCCATATGCGCCCAACACCTGCAAGAGGCGGAAAAGCACACAGAGCTTAAGGTTCTGCCGGAACTGTTTCTCGTTGACTTCGACATACTGCTTAAGGCTGGTTATGTAAGTTTTTATGAGTTCCTCGCGTAATGACTTACTATAACGGGCAGATGCTTGCCATAGGAAACTGGCGACATCATACTGCACAGGGCCACGTCGTCCACCCTGAAAATCAATGAAGAAGGGATTATCATCCTTGTCCAACATTACATTACGAGCTTGGAAATCGCGATACATGAATGCTTCACCCGGGATAGCAACGATATCCTGTGCTACTAAGTGAAAAGCTGCTTCTAACTTGAGCTCATGAAAATCAACGCCTGTAGTCTTAAGAAAACAATACTTAAAGTAGTTGAGGTCAAAGAGTACGTTGGTCTCGTCTAATGACTCCTGAGGATAACACTTCTTGAAATTCAACCCTCGCGCTCCTTTAATCTGAATCTTTGGAAGAAGAGATATGGTACGATGCAAGAGTTGTTTTTCTGTCTGCGTATAACGCCCGCCGGCATCACGTCCGCCCTTTAGAGCATCAAAGAGCGAACGGTCACCCAAATCTACCTGAAGGTAACGTAATCCGTCTATACTCTGAGCAACGACAGCAGGAACAGGAAGCTTTCTTTCTGTAAAATGCTGAGCCAGATAACAGAATGTATAATTCTCGTCAAGGCTGGTACCAATAACACCAATTAGCGTGCTACCGTCAGACCCATGCAAACGGTAATATTTACGATTACTTCCTGCACCAGGCAGTTCTTCGCATGAAACGACTTCGAGGCCAGTATGTTCTGAATATAGTAACTTTAATTTCTCCATTATTCTTTCCTATTCCAAATTTTCATTACCCTGTTGCGAACGACAACAATATTAATCAGACTTACCACGATGAAAAGGCCGATTCCCAGACAGAGGGATGGCCACATACTACCGTCCTGCATCTGCGGGAACATTGCCCAAAGCATATTCATATAGTAACTGCGGACAACATATAATATGGTAAGCGAGAGGACAAGTACCAAAGCGTTCATGCCGACAGTAAGTAACTGATAAGGAAGAGAAACACGGACTGGACTATAACCGATAAGCAACAGGTTGCGAAGTTTCTCGGTATTCTTCTGAACCAGCAGATAAATGCTGAGCATAAGGATATAGAACGACAGAATGCTGATTAGCATACCTATACACATAACCAGAATCGTTACCAGCTTCAGGAAATAGGTGGCCTTGCCGGCATCCAGTTTATCGTCTTCCAATTCCAGATTATGATCGTTAATGTATTTTACAATAGCATCGTCCGTAGGATTCTTTACCTCTACTATCAGTCTGTTAGGCGTCAGATCAGCTTCGGGAGCAAACTTGGCATTACTCCATTGGATGAATGATTCCGGAACCAGAATAGTATTCAACCTTGTACTGAAGCCTATCACCTTGCCCTTCAGACGTTGTTCCTGTCCGTTCCCGCGAAGCACAACCAACATATCAATCATCCCGACAACCCCTTCGGATATCTTGGGTAACGACTGACTTTGTGCAAAGCCAAAGTTGTAGATTGCCAGATAGGTACGAGGTAAGATAATCGGTATGACGCCCTCTTCGGGTGAAAAAGTCCAGTTGCTGAGATTGGTATCCACGAACTTGTCCGGCACGCTCTCGAAAAACATATCTGTACCAAACTGCGCCACGCCGTTAACACCCATACTGCAAACCACTCTGTACTGACTGGCTGTAAAGGCACCAACGCTCTTACAGAAAGGCTGACTGGTGATATCAGTCACTTCTTTACCGGTAAATCCGAAGCTTTCTTCCGATCCCAAAACGCTCATGCCGGAAATACGCTTACTAACAATAAGATATTCGGGCTTCAGAAAGCCATCTTCCTGACCAAAGAGGGGTTTTACATCCGTATAGAACTGAAGCCCCAACAAGACTATGAACATCCCGAAGAGATTGGCAAAGAAGAAACCTGCCAGCTGCGCTATGCTTATGTGCTGACGCAACAATTTCCATACCAGCGACATCATAGGCGGAATGTTTTTGTGTAAGGTAAGTCCATATGTTTACCTATACTGGTTACTATTACTCCGGCACCCTGACGCATTGCTTCCTCCGTCATGATAGCTGCCATTATTCTGCCATTCTCGTCATCCAAGTGGCTAATAGGTTCATCGACCATCAGAAAATCAAAAGGCTGAACCAATGCACGTATCATAGCTACACGCTGCTGTTGTCCGAAACTCATACGGCCAACTTTGGCATTCATCTTATCTGCAATACCTAGACGCTCAAACCAAGATTCAATCTCCTTGTTGCTTTTGTATCCGGTCAGTCCGTTTTTTATCTCCACATTCTCCCATGCAGTAAGTTCCGGAAAGAGCCGTAGTTCCTGAAATAACAGACTCAAGGTTCTCTTTCGGACAGATGTCCAATCGGAAACCTTATATCCACGAATATCTTTGCCGTCAAAACAGATGTTACCCGAATAATCTTTTCTGTATCCTATTATATAGCTGCAGAGCGAGCTTTTGCCTGTGCCGGAACTGGCCTCGACAAGATACGTCTCTCCTTTCTGTAAGGTGACATCCTGTAGCCAAATCTCGCTCTGCACATCCCTGCCTTCGAAAACGTAGGGCAAAGTGTTATGTAGTTCTATCTTGTTCATTTACTTAAGCAGCTGTTTTATTACATCAAGCGTTTTCCCCTTTGTCGTAAGCTCTATCTGGAAATGACTCAAATCGCTGAAACTTATGTTCAAATGGTCCAAACCAGCAGGATTCTTATATGACTCATCAGCTATGCCATTGCCAAAAATAAAATTATACATCTTGTCAATATCCAAGGACGAATAGTATCTTTTACCTGTTAGCTGCTCATAAGCAAAAGATTTCTTCTCCGAGAATACAGGTGAGTTATGATTGACCGAGGAAACATACAGATAGTCGCCATCTACTCCGAAAAAGAAATTCTTTGAGTTATTGTTAAGTACGAAGTTCTTATCATCGAAAGCCTGACAACTGAATCCCATTGTTGAACCTCCCGCGCACCAATCCTTGGCATTTTTCAGGAAATCCTGGTTCTTTGTCTTTGCATTCATAACGAGAACTGTTTCACGGCCTGCACCATTTCCAATCTCAAAAGAAACATTTCCGTCTATAGCTTTTATCATCATGTCTGTATCTATACAGAGATTGACAGCAACAAGTATCATCCTGATAACAGGGTTTTCTCTTAATTTCTTTAGCAATTTCTCTCCCTGAACGTTAATGACAACATGAGCAATGGGATTAGAAATATTATTCGGAAGCATATCTCCTTCAATCGGACGCAGAAATTCACCAAATTCTGAAACGCTCTTAGAGAAATTCTCGTCTTGTGAGTCTAGTTCAGATGTCAGGACGAAGGCTTTTTCCTTAACATTTAGCGTAGCATTCAGGAAGACATTATTTAAATCCACATTATTCATATATTGAACAACCTGTTTAGTCAACGCAGAAGGCAAAACACCAAGGCTGGAACGGAAACTCATGACACCCTCTTCTTTCTTAAGCGATGACATTATAGGAATCTTATGCGAACCCTGGTTCATCCATTCTACCATCTTGCCACGCATTCTGTCTGATTCAGACTTTGTTACCGGTCCGATTATCAAAGCCTTTTTCGAATCAAAACAAATCAGTATTTCACCCTTGTTGCCCCATTTGAACCCACGTTGGGACTCGACAGGAATATTCTCTTCGGAAATCTTCTCTTCAAATTCCTTGGCATCGTTCAAGGCAAAAACACCACCTACATAATTATCATTAGAGACAAAGCCATACATAGGAGAAAGCATATCAATTCCCCATTCCTCCGAATCATTCTCTTTCTGGCGCTTTAAAGCTTTGAATAAATCGGATATACTAAAATCCATCTGTGTTATCGCCTGTTTGGCATCGAGCAACATCACAGCCTTGGCATCTTCGGGAACTACATTCTTACAGATATCCTTCTTTACGAAAAGAAAGAAATAGGCACCGAAACCTACTACGACAAGCAATATAAGGAATACCAGAAATTTCTTCATTTTTCTATCGTTTTTGATTAATTAATTGCATCATATGAACAGCAACAAGTGCAGCTGTCTCTGTCCTGAGACGACTGGTTCCCAAGGATACGCTGCGGTATCCGTGCTGCAAGGCCAATCTAACCTCATCCACGCTGAAATCACCTTCAGGGCCTATCAACACAGTTGTTTCCACACCACGCCTCAGTACATCCATCAGAAATGGTTTTGCGCACGTATTAGGCTCTCCCCTTTGGGGGAGCGGGGAGAGGGGCCCTATGTCCTCCTGATCATAACAATGGCAGATGAACTTATCACCTTGGCGATCGGCCTTGACAAAGCGTTCGAAGGACGTCATCTCGTTCAGCACGGGTTTCCATGCCTTATGGCTCTGCTTCACAGCCGAGATGAGAATCTTGTCTATCCGTTCGCACTTGATGACGCGCCGCTCGCTGAAGCGGCAATCCAGGAAGGACAGCTCGTCCATACCTATCTCTGTAGCTTTCTCGGCAAACCACTCCATGCGGTCGTTCAACTTGGTGGGTGCGACAGCTATATGGATATGTCCTTCCCATACCCGCTGCTGAGGCATATCCTCCAGAATCCGGTACAGGCATCTGTGGTTGTCGGCAACGGTTATCTCGGCACGATAGAAACTGCCGTTGCCATCCATCAGCAACAGCTCATCGCCCTGCGAAAGCCTAAGAACCCGCGTAGCATGCTTAGCTTCATCCTGAGGTAATTCTCCATTTACCAGAGGATCGTAAAAGAAGCGAACCTCCTTCATTCTTTATGTAACGATAACGATAACGTTAACGATAACTTTCAATTTTCAATTTTCAACTCTCTCATGTTTATACCGGAACATAACGGCAAAGAGAATAGCCACCACCAGGGCGTATGCCGCAAAGATGTACCAGCAAGTCTGCCATCCGGCTATGACCTCAGCACCAGAAGCGCCAGCAGCCTGTGGCGTAAAGACATAGTTGTTGATGACTGCCTGAGCCACCAAGGTTCCGATAAAGGCACCCAAGCCGTTGGTCATCATCATAAACAATCCCTGAGCACTACTGCGAATGCTATCGTCCGTCTCCTGATTGATGAAGAGCGAGCCGGAGATATTGAAGAAGTCGAACGCCACGCCATAAACTATCATGGACAGCAGGAATAGCCATACGCCATTGCCGGGATTACCTAAGCCGAAGAATGCAAAACGTAAAACCCATCCCATCAAGGCGATAAGCACAACCTTCTTTATGCCAAAACGAGAAAGGAAATAAGGAATAAGCAGAATACATAGTGTTTCGCTTACCTGAGAAAGAGAAATAAGGATGTTGGCATGCTGAACGCCGAAGGTTGACTGATATTCAGGGATACTGCCAAAGCTGGTAATAAAAGGATTGGCGTATCCGTTGGAAATCTGCAGACAGAAACCCAAGAGCATTGCAAAAGCGAAGAATACAGCAATACGTGGCTTCAGGAACAAACGGAAGGCATTCAGGCCAAGTGCCTCGAAGAGTGACTTATGCTCGCCCTTCTTTATCGGCATCCGAGGCATTGTCAGGGAATAAGCTGACATCACAAGACTCAGGCAACCGCTTACCATCCATTGTCCGGCATTTGACTGCAAACCGCAAAGGTCAACAATCCACATCGTGACGATAAAGCCAACCGTTCCCCAAACACGAATAGGAGGAAAAGCCTTGACTGTATCCAGTCCTTCCTTCTCTAAAGCTGAATATGCAACAGAATAGCTGAGGGCTATCGTGGGCATGAAGAATGCTACGGAAAGTGTGTAAAGCGAAAAGAGAAAGCCGAATTCGGGAGCACCTCCAGCCTTGTAGCCATATATAGAAGCGGCTATCATAAAGATGCCCGCCAAGGCATGACAGAGGCTCAGCACCATCAGGGCAGGCATAAATATGCTGACAATACCTTGTACAGAATAAAACCAACCGATATGCGAACCTAATCCCACACCTGCAAGATAGGTTCCCATAGAAGTCAGATAAGCGCCCCAGACGGCGAATTCCAGGAAGTTCAGTAATGTAAGTCTGAATTTTATATTCATATTATTATCGGTTAAAGTTTATTGGTTAGCGGTTAGCGAAAAATCTCAATTCTCAATTCTCAATTCTCAATTTACTCTACGTACAGCACCAGTCCCTTCAGGTATTCGCCCTCGGGATGGTAAATATTAATAGGATGGTCGGCAGGCTGATGCAGCTGGTGCAGGATACGCACCTTGCGCTTAGCCATAGCAGCAGCCGTAAAGACAGCCATACGGAACTGGTCCTTGTTGACCGCCTGCGAGCAGCTGAAGGTAAAGAGTATACCGCCGGCAGGTAGTTTCTCGAATGCTTTAACATTCAATTTGGTATAGCCACGCAAGGCATTCTTGAGCGCATCCTTATGCTTGGCAAAGGCAGGCGGATCCAGGATAATCAGGTCGTAAGCTCCTTCCTTCATCTCATCCAAAAAGCGGAAGGCATCTTCAGCAAATGCTTTATGGCGTGAATCTCCAGGGAAGTTCAGTTCCATGTTGGCATTCACAAGATCCACAGCCTTGGCACTACTATCGACCGAATGTACCGATTCTGCCCCACCCCTCATGGCATATACGCTAAAGCCTCCTGTATAACAGAACATATTCAGTACCTTACGACCTTGGGAATATTTCTCGAGTAAGGCTCTGTTTTCCCGCTGGTCAACGAAGAAGCCCGTTTTCTGTCCTTTCAGCCAGTCGATATGGAATTTCAGTCCGTTCTCGATGGCAACATTGTCATTGCTCTCTCCAAGGATGAAACCATTTTCCTGACCCAGGGAAGCTTTAAAAGGAAGAGTTGTTTCGCTCTTATAGTAAATAGCTTTTAACGAATCACCCATAACGTCCTTCAGGGCCTCTGCTATCTGCATTCGACTAACATGCATTCCAACGCTATGGGCTTGCATAACTGCATTCTCGCCATAGATATCAATGACTAATCCAGGCATATTGTCGCCTTCCCCGTGAACTAAACGATACATATTATTTAATGGTGTTCCGGCAACGCCTATGCTTCTGCGTACGTCAAGTGCTGTTGCAAGTCTTTTCTTCCAGAATCCGACATCAATCTTCTGTCGGTTAAAGGTAAGTACACGAACAGCAATACTGCCGACCTGCCAATGACCGAGTGCTATAAAACGGCCCTCGCTGTTCAGCACCTCAACTATATCACCTTCCTTCGGGTCACCTTCTAAATGATGAACCGCTCCAGAGAAAATCCAGGGATGAAAACGCTTAAGACTTTCGTCCTTGCCTTTGCGGAGTATTAACAACTTACTCATCTGCTTTTTTATTTTTGACTGCAAACTTATATAAAAATCCTGAATTAAACGCCTGTTGGATGAAGAAATTTATTTTTCTTTTAAGAAAAAATCATTTATGCGAACGGAATAAAAAAATTCCCCTACCGGAAAAAAGTTATTTTCCTTAGAGAAATTTTCCATACCAAAGTTTGAAACGTACATTCCAAAGTTTGGTACGCACATTCCAAAGTTTGCAACTTACATTCCAAACTTTGGAATAGAAAAATCTAACCGATAAAAGAACATTTATCCGACGTAAAGAAAAAGCTTTCTGCCCGGACAAATGTTATGATGCAGGTTTGTCTTTTTTACTTTGTTTTGGCTTATAGAACCGCTTAGGTTTCTTAGACTTAACAACTTTCCCTGTCTTCGCTTTTGCCTTAGGTTTTTCTTCTTTTGGCGTTGGTTCCTCAGGCATTGGTTCCGGCTCGGGAACGATTTCCAGGTCATAGCCATCAACTTTAAGCCTAAGCAATTCCTGATATAACATTACACATGCCCATGCATCCGTGGCAGCATATAGTTTCTGTTGATCGGAAAGCACCTCGGCTTCCCAATTAGAAAGGCGTTGTGCCTTACTGATCTTCTCTCCGAAAATGTTGGCATACAGCTTCTGGAGGCTTAAATCCGTGATTCCGAATTCATGCACCATCTCTTGTAGTTCGACAAACTCGCCGGCCGTGAAATCGGCTCTCTTTCTTAATGCCCTAAGATCATCATGCCAGGATAATCCGACCTTGATATTGCTGCTGTCGGACAATAAACGCAGGACACATGCAGGCATTCCTATGTGATTCAGCCTGAATAAGAAACAAACGTCATTGCTGCTAACCTGCAGAAGAGCTACTTGGTTCTGACGACCAGACTTGAAAATGGGTTTTGTTTCTGTATCAAAACCTATGATATCCTGACTCAACAAATAATCAACGGCCTTCTCGGCTTCTGCTTCACTGACAATCGTCTCTATTCTTCCGCTAAAAAGAACCTGAGGAAGGCTGGGGATAAGCTGTTTGTCGAACTTACTGTAAATCTTCTTCATCAGAACCGCTATTCAAAACATAACGAATCTTGTGCAATTGCTTAAGTGTATCCACAAGGTTCTGTCCCCAATACAATTCAAAATTATCCTTTACACACCACAGCGCATCAAGCATACAGTCCTCTACACGCTGCTGATAGGCAGAAACAAAGTTCCTAAGTGCCTGATACATATCAGCCAACCCTTCGCTGATGGTTTTCCATTGGCTCTCTTCTGTCTGCATTCCCTCATCATAAACCAAATCCTCGTATTCGTCAGCCTCCTTCATTATATCATAGACAGCATTACGGATCCAATTATAATCAGCTTCAGTAACCTGATCATCCGGAAGGAAATCACCTTCACTGTCAACTTGAGGAAGAAGAAGAGCCTTAAGATAAAGTATGGGAAGAAGTTTCTGCATGGTAGCAACAAATTCGCTTCTGCGTTTACCTTCTGACTGTTCGAGGTAGGCACAGAACTCAGCCGCCACCGTCACAAATTCCAACGTATTATGCGAATATATGGGGTTTTCTGTTTTATTATTCATTTATATATAATTGTATTTTTGTGCAAAAGTATAAAAAATCGATGAAAAGACGAAATATTTGAAGAAATTACACTAAATTTGCAAACGTTTTATTCAATACAGAAAAATATGAGCGCAAAGAATAGCGACAAAACACATAAGAACAAAGCAACAGGCAAAAAAGGCGGCTCGATAAACAGAGCCTTCAGTTGGTTCAAGACAAATATAAAGAACCAGGACGATGCAGCTAACGAGAAGAATGTAGAGCATAGCGATAACCTGAAATTTGTTTGGGGATTTATCCTGGCTTGTTTTTCTCTCTGTCTCTTTCTGGCTCTTGTCTCACATTTCTTTACCGGTGCCGACGACCAGAGGTTATTAAGCCATCCGGATTTACCTGCAACAAACTGGTTGGGCAAATTCGGATTCTGGATTGCCTATTGGCTAATAGAAAACACATTTGGTATAGCTTCCATACTTATTCCCGTCTTACTTATTGCAACAGGAATTCGTATTATGGGAACCATAAAGATACGTCTGCACAAATGGTTCCTGAACTGCATGATACTGATGATCTGGATTTCTGCCTTCATGGCATTCCTGCAATTACATTTCGAGACCCTGCAGAATGGCTTCATCAACTGGGGAGGCATGATAGGAAAGAACGAAATTTCCCTGCTTATTGAGAAGGTAGGAAATGTGGGCGCCATTATAACGTTAGGTGTTACCGCCCTTCTTTATATCTTCTATTTAAGCGACGAGGCAATAACAACTATCAGGAATCTTGTCAACAAAAACGCCAGGAATAATGCAAATAGCATTGAGGACAGCTTAGTTGCAGCCGAAGAAGAGGACGGAGCCTTAGAAGATGACGGAGCAGAAATGCCTCTTTCTACAGAAGAAGAGGTGGCTCAGAAGATTGAGAAAACCATCCCCTTCGAAGACGAACCTTCGAAGACTGCCACGACTATTGATTTCGGCAACACCAACGGTGAAATGGAAATCCCCTTAAAATTCGGAGAGCAGGCATTGCCCTTGGAATATGCAGATCCGAAAGAAGATATGACGGTTGTCGTCGGCAAAGATCCAGAGAAAGCCGACATCTCGAGTGAAGGAGCATTGGAGCCATACGATCCCAAACTGGATCTGGAGCATTACAAATACCCAACCCTGGACTTGCTGAAACATTATGATAATATCCAGTCGAATGTCGATATGGAGGAACAGCAGGCCAACAAGAACAAGATTATTAAGGTGCTGTCCTATTTCGGTGTGGAAATCTCCAGTATCAAGGCTACCATAGGACCCACTATAACCCTCTACGAGATTACGCCCGCCCCTGGCATCCGCATCAGCAGGATACGTGGTTTGGAGGATGATATCGCGCTTAGTCTCAGCGCCTTGGGAATACGTATCATAGCTCCTATTCCCGGCAAAGGTACCATCGGAATAGAAGTTCCCAACGCTAAGCCTCAGATGGTTTCTATGGAAAGCGTTATCAACAGCCGTAAGTTCCAGGAGACCGACTACGAACTGCCTATGGCCTTAGGCAAGACCATTACCAACGAGGTCTTTATGGTTGACTTGGCCAAGATGCCTCACCTGTTGGTTGCCGGAGCTACAGGTCAAGGTAAGTCGGTAGGTCTGAATGCCATTATTACATCATTGCTATATAAGAAGCATCCAGCTGAACTGAAGTTCGTGATGGTTGACCCCAAGAAGGTGGAGTTCAGCGTCTATAACCCCATTGTGAACCACTTCCTGGCACAGGTGGAGGGCAACGAAGGAACGGAAGAACCCATCATCACGGATGTCAACAAAGTGATTCAGACGCTGAAGAGTCTTTGCGTGGAAATGGATACCCGATACGACTTGCTGAAGAAGGCCAGAGCAAGAAACGTTAAGGAATACAACCAGAAATTCAAAGACCGTCAGCTGAATCCTAACAACGGACACAAATTCATGCCATATATTGTGGTTATCATCGATGAGTTCGGCGATCTGATTATGACGGCAGGCAAGGAAATAGAATTGCCCATTGCACGTATCGCCCAGTTGGCTCGTGCTGTGGGTATTCATATGATTATTGCCACACAGCGACCGACCACGAACATCATTACGGGTACCATCAAGGCTAACTTCCCTGCCCGACTGGCATTCAAGGTGGCCAGCTCTATCGACAGTAAGACCATCCTGGACCGTACGGGTGCCAATCAGTTAATCGGTAAAGGTGATATGCTGTTCCTCTCGGGCAACGACCCCGTACGTGTACAATGTGCATTCGTTGACACGCCGGAAGTAGAAGATATCGCTTCCTATATCGCCTGCCAGCAAAGCTACAACGCACCGTTCCCACTGCCCGAAGTACCTATGGAAGGCGGTGAAGACGGAGACGGACCGGATGTCGACCTGAATCATCTTGACCCGATGTTCAACGAAGTGGCCAGAATGGTTGTGTTAGAACAAAGTGGAAGCACGAGTATGATTCAACGCAAATTCAGCATTGGATACAACAGAGCCGGACGACTGATGGATCAATTAGAGAAAGTGGGTATTGTAGGTCCTGCTAAAGGCAGCAAACCACGTGAAGTACTTTGCGTCAGCGAGGAAGATTTGCAGTTCAGATTAGATAATTTATAAAAATATGAGATATATACTTACTTGTGTGCTTTGCATGCTCGCCATAACGGCTTCAGCACAAAATGCCCGAAATATACTGGATGCCACAGCTGCCAGAATCAGACAACTGGGAGATGTAAAGGGTACTTTTACCGCAACATCCTTCAAGGGAACGACCGAACAGGGAAGCACGAAAGGAACCATGTTGCTGCAAGGTAAGAAAATGCAGCTTTCGACAGACGAAATGAAGATGTGGTATAATGGCAAAACCCAGTGGAGTCTAATGAGCGAAAGTGGCGAGGTAAATGTAAGCAACCCGACAGATGGAGAAATTGCCAACATGAATCCCTATTCGTTCATCAACCTGTACAAAAACGGGTATAAGATGACGGCTCGGCAAACAAAGCTACGCGGAAAAGATGTATATGAGGTTCACATGACTGCACGGAATGCTGCCAACAACACACAAGAAATATATGTAGATGTTACGAAGAGTGATTATACCCCACTCTGTATCCGAATCAGACAAGATAACGATTGGAACAGAATCAGCATTCATACTTTACAGGGAAACCAGCATTTCTCGGATGCTGACTTTGAATTTCCGAAAAGCGAATACCCCAATGTGGAAGTTATAGACCTTAGATAACAAATAAAAATAAATAAAGATGACACAGACAAGATTACTCATCATAGGTAGCGGCCCTGCCGGATATACCGCAGGCATCTATGCCGGTCGTGCCGGAATTGCTCCGTTACTGATTGAAGGCATTCAGCCAGGCGGACAGTTGACAACGACTACTGATGTGGAAAATTTCCCAGGTTTTCCTGATGGAATTGATGCCAACGAACTGATGGACAATATGCGCCAGCAGGCAGAACGCTTCGGTACAAAGATTCTTAGCAATATCGTAACAAAAGCAGACCTTGGTGTGCAGCCCTATAAAGTATGGCTGGATGACGGAGAGGAGATAACGGCCGACACCGTTATCATAGCAACCGGAGCCAGCGCCAAATACCTGGGGCTATCCGATGAACAGAAGTATATGGGGCAAGGCGTAAGTGCCTGTGCCACCTGCGACGGTTTCTTCTACAGGAAGAAGGTTGTTGCTGTTGTAGGAGGCGGCGATACAGCCTGCGAAGAAGCTTCTTATCTGGCCGGCCTTGCCAGCAAGGTCTATCTGATAGTCAGAAAACCATTCCTCCGTGCCAGCCAGATTATGCAGGAAAGGGTAATGAACAACGAGAAGATAGAAATTCTCTTCGAAACAAACACCTTGGGCCTGTATGGCGAAGAAGGAGTTGAGGGTGCACACCTTATATATAAAAAAGGTGAAGCGGAAGAACGGAAATACGACCTGCCTATCGACGGATTCTTCCTGGCTATCGGTCACCACCCCAACAGCGAGCTTTTCTCGCCTTGGATAAAGACTGACGAACAAGGATATATTGTAACAGAAGGAGATTCGCCACGCACTAACCTGCCAGGTGTTTATGCAGCAGGAGATGTGGCAGACCCACATTACCGTCAGGCTATAATAGCAGCAGCATCAGGTGCAAAAGCTGCAATGGAATCAGAAAAATATTTAAAGGAAAATGAATAAATATCAGCTTTATAAACAACTTCTGAAACACGAGGATCTGAAGGTAAAACGCCATCCGATGTTCGACAAGAACCGTTTCATGAAGTTCCTTCTCATCTTCATGTGGTTGTATTATGCAGCCATACTTATCTTCATGGGTGTAACAATGGCAATAGGCATGAAAGGAGCCTACAATGGCGTAGCCGCCTTCCACGTTTTGGACGGATGGTTCCCCATTGTACTTATAATAGATTTCTGGATTAGATTTGTTATGCAGGACACACCTGTGAATCAGGCAAAACCATACACGCTGCTTCCCATCCGCAGGTCATTCCTTATGAATGTATATCTGATTCGTTCGGGATTCAGCCTGGGTAACCTGTACTGGGGCTTTATGCTGGTTCCGTTCGGGCTCATCGCTATTGCAGTACCTTTCGGATGGATTAAATTTGCCGGCTGGTTATTCGGATGGTGGCTGCTATGTATAGCGAATGGATTCAGTTACCTGTTTGTGCGTACCATACTTACCAAGCATATGGCCTGGCTCATACTGCCCATTCTGGTACACGGAGCCGTTATAGCTGCCATGTTTGTTCCTGAGCACAACTGGCTGGATATGCCGTGTACCGCACTACTTAACAATTTTGCCAACTGGAACATACTGTCCATCCTGGCCGTATTTGCTGTTATTGCGGTACTTTATTATGCCAACTTCCTGTTGCAGAACCTCATGGTTTACAACGAGATAAGTAAGAAGGAAGAAGTAGAGGTTAAGAATACGGCCAAGATGTCTTATCTGAATCGCTATGGACAGTTAGGAGAATATCTGAAGCTGGAAGTTCGCATGAAAACTCGCAACAAGACTCCTAAGATGCAATTTGTCATGGGTATCGGCTTCATGCTATTCTTTAGCCTCATGATGTATTTCACGGATGCTTATAGCGGCGGATTCATGAAGAGTTTCATCTGCCTCTACAACTACATCTTCCTGGGCCTTACAACACTAATAGGCGTAATGTGTCATGAAGGCAATTACATCGACGGTCTGATGAGCCGCCGCGAGAGTATCTATCAATTGCTAAGGGCCAAATTCTACTTTAACTCGTTCCTGCTCATTATCCCGCCACTTATCATGCTTCCGCTGATGATATCAGGAAAGATGTCGGTATGGATGAATCTGGGCTACCTCTTCTTTACTGTCGGCGTTATCTATCCTATCCTTTTCCAAATGGCTGTATATAACAAAGACACTTTCCCTCTGAATCAGAAGATTACAGGAAAGCAAGGCAGTACCATTCAACAGATTCTTTCGATGGTAATATTGTTTTTGCCCATAGGAATAGAAAAATTAGCCACCCTGCTATTAGGTGACCCCTGGGGCTTCATATTGTTGATGTGTCTGGGAATCGTAGGTGTTTTGACGCATAAGATTTGGTTGAAAAACATCTACCAAAGATTCATGGTACGCAGATACACAAACATGGAAGGATTCAGAGCATCAAGAAATTCATAATAAACTTAACAATCCATTACGATGAATATTATAATAAAAAACTTAAAGAAAAGTTTCGGAGATAAAGTCGCAGTAAATATCGATAGCTTCAAAATTAACAGTGGCGAGATATTAGGCCTGGTTGGTAACAACGGTGCAGGTAAGAGCACTCTATTCCGACTCATACTCGACCTGATAAAAGCTGATGAGGGTACGGTCCGCATGGCAGACAGCACAAGAGATATTAATGTTGCCGAGACAGAGGAATGGAAAGACTGGACCGGTGCATACGTAGATGACAGTTTCCTTATCGACTACCTTACACCAGACGAATACTTCCAGTTCATTGCCCGTATCAGCGGAAAGGAACCTGAGGAGTTGCAGGAGTTCCTGGAGAAGTTTAAACATTTTATGGCCGATGAAATATCGGGCCAAAAGAAATTCATCCGAAACCTCTCAGCCGGAAACAAACAGAAAGTCGGCATTATGGCAGCTATGCTTTTACAGCCTCAGATACTGATACTCGACGAGCCCTTTAACTTCCTTGACCCCAGCAGTCAGAATGCGATAAAGCATTTACTTAAGAAATATAACGAAGAAACAAATGCTACCATTCTGGTTAGCAGCCACAACCTTCAGCATACTGTGGATATCTGTCCAAGAATTGCATTACTGGAACATGGTGTAATAATCAGAGATATCGACAATAAGGAAGGCCAGGCACAGCGTGAGCTTGAAGACTATTTCCAAGTAACAGACTGAATTATCATTTAAACTCATTTCAATTATGAAAAAAATTATCGTGTTTTTATTTGTCTCTTTGGCGGTAATGCAAGGAGCAAATGCCCAGTTGGGAATCTTCAATCACCTGACAGTTGGTGCAAATGTGGGAACACCTGGAATTGGAGCCGATGTAGCGATGCCTATTACACGTTTCTTTGATGTACAGGCAGGCTTTAGCATCATGCCGCATTTTAAGTATACGACAGACGTGCATCTTAACATTAATAATGCAGGCCTGCCACCTCAATACCAGCTAAACATCAACGAGGTTCCTGTTCAGGGCAAATTGAAGATGGTAAACGGAAAAATCATGATCAACTTCATGCCTTTTGTGATAAGTAGCTTCCACATTACTGTTGGTGCATACTTCGGAGGCAGTGACGTAATTGAGGTATACAACAAAAATGAGGGTGAATTGATTGCAGTTAATCAGGCTAATCAATTTATTCGAGATAATAATTTACCTGTAGACGAGGTTGGTCTCAAGTTGGGCGACTATTTACTTACCCCTGATGCACAAGGTAATGTAAGAGCAACCATGAAGACCAAATCCTTCAAGCCTTATGTAGGAATAGGATTCGGTCGTGGAGTTGTCAAAACAAAACCCATCGGGTTCAAAGTCGATCTGGGCGTCATGTTCTGGGGTACTCCGTCAGTCGTAGATCATAACGGCGTAGAGTTAACCAAGCAGGATTGGGACGGAAAAGATGGCGGTGCCTTTAAGACAATTAGCAAATTAAAGGTTTATCCCGTTCTGAACTTCCGTGTCTGCGGAAAGATTTTCTAAAGAATAAAAGTCTTAACCTGATTTATGAGAAAGATACCCAACGGCATAACTTGTCTGCTCATCATTCTTGCCCTATTCGGATATTTGGGTAGTGTGATGGGAATGACAAACATGCTCAACACCATTATGAAGACAGCCCACGGGTTGCTACTTAATACGGTGTTTTATCTCATGAGCATGTGTGTGCTTACTGGAGCATTAGGCAAAATACTAACAGAGTTTGGCGTAGTAAACTTGCTCCAGATTATGCTCCGGCATGTTATGCGGCCCTTATACAATATGCCTGGAGTCGCCGTTGTGGCAAGTATAATGACATTCCTGAGCGATAATCCGGCTATCATTACACTTAGCAAGAACAAGCAATTTGCCAAGTATTTCAAGGTTTATCAGTACATCTCTCTGGCCAATTTCGGAACGGCTTTCGGCATGGGCCTTCTGGTCATCGTCTTCATGATTGGCCAAGGATACTTTGCTGCCCCCCTCATCGGCCTGATAGGAGCAGCAAGTGGTGGAATCATAGCCACGCGTCTGATGCAGTACTTTATCTGTAAAAGATATCCGGAATATCGCACACAAGATGCTATCTCAAAAGAGGAAATAGAACTTCTTGAGAAAGAAAAGAAGAAAAATGCAGACGATGAGGAAAAACCCAACACGTTTATCAGAATCCTGAATGCATTGTTAGACGGAGGAAAGTCCGGTGTGGAGATTGGTCTGGCAATCATTCCCGGAGTTATCATTATATGTACATTTGTTATGATGTTCACTTTTGGTGGTAGCGTTGAAGGTGTTGACGCCAACGGGAATGATATTGTAGTATATACAGGCGAAGCTTTTCAGGGATGCGGACTATTACCCCTGTTGGCAGGGAAGCTGAACGTTATCTTTGAATGGCTGTTCGGTTTTACGGCGCCCGAACTTATTGCCTTTCCCATCACAGCCTTAGGAGCCGTTGGAGCAGCTTTGAGCCTTATTCCTGAGTTTACGGCAAAGGGAATCATCAACGACAATGCTGTGGCAGTCTTTACAGCCATGGGTATGTGTTGGAGTGGATTCCTTTCTACCCATACTGCCATGTTGGACTCATTAGGGTACCGAAAACTATTAGTACAGGATTTTATCAGTCAGATTATTGGAGGAATCGGTGCAGGTATTATCGCACATTGGCTTTATGTTGCAATAATGTATCTTGCGACCCTTTTCCAACCATCACCGGTATGGCAGGTAAATACAACGGGGTGGACCTGTATAGATGCTAATCCTAACACAACGGAACTTATTGCTCTCGACGACAGCAGTTATGTTGTCAAGAACTGGTTCGGTTGTGATGGATGTGATTTAAGTTTTAAAGTAAACAAAGAAGATAGCACCATATCGATAATAAACGCTTATGCCAACAAGAAACAAGAGTATTTCTTTGTTCGGGTGAATCAATATGCCCAAAAGGGTGAACCATCTTATGCCGTAATATATCCAACACATCAGTACTCAGAGTTTGACGGTAACCAGAAAGAGGGACACCTTTACACATTTCTCTTCGTTTACGACAGCGACAGAAGAGAAATCAATAAGGGTTATTACGAATTAACATGGGGAGGACGCGAAAGGCAAACCCAAGAAGCAGAAGAAGACGTTCAACAGCAAAGAGCACTCGAAAGAGCAAAAGCAGAACATATTGCAGACAGTTTACTGCGTGAACAGCTTATTGATAGTGTTTTGCAAAGTCAAAAACAATAGCAATAGTAAAGTTTTCAACAAAAAATTTGTTCAATAAAGATATTTATTATAATTTTGCACCCGATTTATGCCGAAGGGGCCCGAAAAAGTGAGTCAAAATGACTTCGCCTCCCGGTCAAACCCGTTATAAAAATAATAAAATGTACGCAATCGTAGAGATTAACGGTCAGCAGTTCAAGGCTGAAGCTGGAAAGAAGCTCTTCGTTCACCACATCGAGGGTGCAGAAGCAGGCCAGGCTGTTGAGTTTGAGAAAGTATTATTGGTTGACAACGATGGCAACATCACCGTAGGTGCTCCCTCAGTTGATGGTGCTAAGGTTACTGCCGAAGTTGTTTCTCCCCTGGTAAAGGGCGAGAAGGTATTGGTCTTCCACAAGAAGCGCCGCAAGGGTTACCGCAAGTTGAACGGTCACCGTCAGCAGTTCACTGAGTTGACAATCAAGGAGGTTATTGCTTAACAATTTAATTTTAGGAGGAACAAAGTATGGCACATAAAAAAGGTGTTGGTAGTTCTAAGAACGGCCGCGAGTCAGCAGCTCAAAGATTAGGTGTTAAGATTTTTGGTGGAGAGAAGTGTGTTGCTGGTAACATCATCGTTCGCCAGCGTGGTACTCGTCATTATCCCGGCCTGAACGTAGGTATGGGTAAGGACAATACCCTGTATGCCCTCATTGACGGAACTGTTCAGTTCAAGAAGGGTCGTCTGGATCGTAGTACCGTAAGTGTACTTCCCGTCGCTGAAGCATAAGATTTGACTTTCAAGAACAAAATAAGGCTGTACAATTAATTTGTGCAGCCTTTTTTTGTGCTGTTACAACTATTTTTAGTGATAATACTACGTATTATTGCAAAAAAATCAGTACTTTTGCATTTCAAATAATGAAAAGTTATAAAGACGCAATTTGATATGCTGACACTAAAACTCATTACAGAACAAACGGATCTTGTTATCAAGGGTTTGGAGAAAAAACACTTTAATGGTGCAAAAGAAGCTATTGAAGAGGTAATAGCAACAGACAAGAAGCGCCGTGAAGCGCAAACAACACTTGACCAAAACCTGTCAGAAGCAAAGAAACTGGCTGCTGAAATCGGCGGCCTTATGAAACAAGGTAAAAAGGAAGAGGCCGAAGTTATCAAGGCTAAGGTATCAGAACTGAAAGAAACAAACGAAGCGCTGAAGCAGCAGATGGAAACTGCAGAGAAGGAGCTCACCGCCCAGCTTTGCCAGATTCCCAACATCCCCTACCCCGAAGTACCTGAGGGCTCATGCGCAGAAGACAACTGGGTAGTCAAAAGCAACCTCAAGGAATGCGTCATCGGTAAGGATACCGTAGGCAACTGGGATGCCAACCCTGTTATCGAAACAGCCAAACTGCCCCATTGGGAGCTGGCTAAGAAATACAATCTGATAGACTTTGACCTGGGTGTTAAAATCTCAGGTGCCGGTTTCCCCGTTTATCGTGGCAAGGGCGCCCAACTGCAGCGTGCCCTTATCAACTTCTTCCTAGCCGAAGCCAACAAGGCCGGTTACGAGGAAATTATGCCTCCTACAGTAGTGAATGCTGCCAGCGGCTATGGAACAGGTCAGTTGCCCGACAAGGAAGGACAGATGTATCATTGCAATCTGGACGACCTCTACCTCATCCCCACAGCCGAGGTTCCCGTAACCAATATCTATCGTGACCTCATCCTTGACGAGAAGGATCTTCCTATCAAGAACTGCGCATACACTCAATGCTTCCGTCGCGAAGCCGGTTCATACGGTAAGGATGTGCGCGGGCTGAACCGTCTGCACGAGTTCAGCAAAATAGAGATTGTCCGCATTGACAAGCCAGAACACTCAGCTGAGAGCCACAAAGAGATGCTGGCTCACGTAGAAGGTCTGCTTCAGAAACTGGAGCTCCCCTATCGAATCCTTCGTCTCTGTGGTGGCGACCAGAGCTTTACATCAGCCATCTGCTACGACTTCGAGGTTTATTCCGAGGCCCAGAAGCGCTGGTTGGAGGTAAGTTCCGTTAGTAACTTTGACACCTATCAGGCCAACCGTCTGAAGTGTCGCTATCGCAATAGTGAAACCAAGAAAACCGAGCTCTGCCATACCCTTAACGGTAGCGCTTTAGCTCTTCCCCGTATCGTTGCAGCCATCTTAGAGAATAATCAGACAGAAGAAGGTATCCGTATCCCTGCTGCCCTTGTGCCATACATGGGTTGTGACATCATCAAGTAACATAATTATCTTAGGATAGCATAAAAACAATTTAGGTAAAAGATGAACAAGATTGTTAGAAAGATTCAGTTCAGTGAGAAAGTTTTCCGCCTTGATGTGGAAGCACCCTTAATTGCAAAAGCACGTAAGGCTGGCCATTTCGTAATCGTCCGCGTCGGAGAGAAAGGCGAACGTGTTCCCCTTACCATTGCAGGTAGTAACCCTCAGGAGGGAACCATTACCCTCGTGGTACAAACCGTTGGCGCCAGCACTTCTAAGCTATGTGCCCTGAATGAAGGCGATTACATCACCGACGTCGTAGGTCC
>CADAWW010000035.1 GCA_902791675.1 uncultured Bacteroidales bacterium | reverse complement strand
TCCGCAGCATTGTGCTTGCGTGCGAAACTGTCTGGATCGTCACCGTCGGGCAATAGCAGTAATTTTACATTCATGCCTTCAGCCAATAGCATGTCTATACCTCGTTCGCTGGCGTGAATGCCAGCCTCATCACCGTCGAAGATAACGGTTATGTTGTTAGTCATACGATGTATCAGCCTTATCTGCTCGTTGGTCAGAGCAGTACCGCTGGATGCGACAACGTTCTCAACGCCCATTTGGTGCATTGCCATTACGTCTGTGTATCCTTCCACCAGATAACAGAGGTCTTGCTTGCGGATTGCTTCTCTTGCCTGATAAAGACCAAAGAGCTCGCGCCTTTTGCTGTATACAAGACTTTCTGGTGAATTCATGTATTTGACATTTACACCTTTGGTAGCTGCGTCCAGCACACGCCCGCCAAACCCGGCAACTCTACCGCTCATGGTAAAGATGGGCCAGATGACACGACCTCTGAAGCGGTCACGTAACTTTCCGTCCTGTTCGTTTTTCAGGCATAGGCCTGTTCCAATGCTCAGTTTAGTGTCTTTCTCATTGGGCGTGTTAATCAGGAACTTTTCCTGATAGCCAGCTTTCAAAGCATCGGCTGCAAGTGTATGTTCTTTGTTGTTGGGGCTGTATCCCACTTGGAACTTCTTAAGGATGTCGTCACGAAATCCTCTACCGCGGAAATAGGCCAGTCCGATGGCTTTTCCATCAGGTGTGTTGTTTAGTTCGTTTTGGAACCAGTCACGCGCCCATTCATTCACAATGAACATACTGTCGCGGTCATTACGTGACTCCATTTCCTCTTTCGACAGTTCCTTCTCCTGAATCTCAATGCCGTATTTCTTAGCCAAATAGCGTAATGCGTCAGGGTAGGAGAGTTGTTCGTGCTTCATAATAAAATGGACAGGACTTCCCCCCTCACCGCAGGCAAAGCATTTACACAGATTCTTGGCAGGAGATACTATAAAAGATGGGGTCGTGTCGTCATGGAAAGGGCACAATCCCTTCAGGTTGACGCCGGCACGTTTCAGCGTAACAAAGTCAGATACAACATCCACGATGTTTGCCGCATCCAGTATTTTATCTACCGTAAGTCTGTCTATCATATTATTTCCAGACCCTCTCCCCGCTCCCCCTCTATGGGGAGGGCTTCCTCGCTGGGGTGGGCCTTTGTTTTCTTTGCAAATTTAGATAAAAATAACGAGAAACTGTCGTGTTGTCAGAAAAAAAGTGTAAGTTTGCAGAGTAATCTGTAAAAACTATAACATTATGAATACCCAACTGGTAGATCGTTTTCTTAAATATGTATCTTTTGATACTCAGTCAAGCGAGGAATCCGCCTCCTGCCCCAGTACTCGCAAGCAGTTTGCTTTAGCAGAGTATTTACGTGATGAATTAACAGCCTTAGGTTTAGAAGATGTCTGCATGGATGAGAATGCATACGTCTATGGTACCTTGCCGGCTAATACGGATCATCCTGTGCCTACCATAGGCTTCATTGCCCATATGGATACATCTCCCGATTGCAGTGGTGCGAATATCCATCCCCGCATCATCAGAAACTATGATGGCAAAGATGTAGTATTGGATGCTGCTCAGAATATTGTTACCCGTGTTGCTGCATTTCCAGAGTTGAAAGACCATATCGGTGAGGACCTTATTGTTACAGACGGGCATACTCTTTTGGGAGCTGACGATAAGGCCGGCATTGCAGAGATTGTGACGGCTATTGTTTATCTGCAGGAACATCCTGAGATTGAGCACGGCAAGATTCGCGTCGGCTTTAATCCTGATGAGGAGATTGGTGCCGGAGCACATCTTTTTGATGTCGGGAAGTTCGGTTGTCAGTGGGCATATACCATGGATGGAGGCGAGCTTGGCGAGTTGGAGTATGAGAATTTTAATGCGGCGAGTGCTAAAATCACTGTCAAAGGTTGCAATGTGCACCCAGGCTATGCCAAGAATAAAATGGTTAATGCCGTACTGATTGCCACAGAGATTGCACAGGAAATGCCACAGGAAGAGGTGCCTCAGAAGACTGAGGGATACGAAGGATTCTATCATCTTACAGGTATTCAGGGAACGGTCGAGGAAGCCAAGCTATCCTATATCATTCGCGACCATAACCGTCAGATGTTCGAGATGCGCAAGAAAGTCCTTATGGATATGGTTGAGCGTTTTAATCAGCACTATGGTGCGGGAACCGTGCTTCTTGAGTTGGCCGACCAGTATTACAATATGTTCTCTCAGCTTAGCGACAAGCCCCACATCACAGATATTGCTCGTCAGGCTATAGAGAAGGCGTGCGGTTTCTGTAAGGTTATTCCCATTCGTGGTGGAACAGATGGTGCTCAGTTGTCCTTCAAGGGACTTCCCTGTCCCAATATCTTTGCAGGAGGACTTAACTTCCACGGACGCCACGAATTTGTATCTGTCCAGAATATGGAGAAGGCCATGCAGACTGTTGTCAATATCTGCAGGGTTACAGCAGAAAAGTATTAGAAAAAAGGAAGTGGGGCATGTAACAGACATGCCCCACTTCCTTTTACAGCGTTTTACTTACGCTCTATGGTTTGAGCTCGGTCTGGGCCAACACTTACAATGGTGATGGGAGTGCCGGTAGCCTTCTCTATATAAGTAATATAATCTTTCAACTGCTGTGGGAACTGTTCCTCGGAGGTCAGCTGGGTGAGGTCGGTCTGCCAACCAGGCAAATCCTCGTACACTGCTTGCCAACCTTCTGTGTCGTATGGCATATCTGTAGTGGTAATGCTGTCCTTCCGATAGGCGGTGCATACACGGATAGTCTTAAAGGTATCTAGCACGTCGCTCTTCATCATGATGAGTTGTGTCACACCGTTTATCATGATGGCATACTTCAGGGCCACCAAGTCCAGCCAACCGCAACGGCGATTACGCCCAGTAACAGCACCATATTCGTGACCAATTTCTCGAATCTTATCTCCGGTTTCATCGAATAATTCTACGGGGAAGGGGCCAGAACCTACACGGGTGCTGTAAGCCTTGAAAATACCAAACACCTCGCCAATGCTATTGGGGGCTACACCCAATCCTGTGCAGACACCACCACTAACGGTGTTACTGCTTGAAACAAAAGGATAGGTGCCGTGGTCAATATCCAACATCGTACCTTGGGCACCTTCTGCCAGCACGCTCTTACCTTCTACCAGTGCTTTGCCCAACTCTATTTCTGTATCCGTAAGTTGGAATTGGCGCATATACTCAATACCTTCCATCCAAAGTTTCTCCTCTTCGGTAACTTCAAAGTCTGTATAGTGTAGGTCTTGCAGTATTTGCATATGGCGAGCCTTGAGAGTGTTATACTTCTGTTGGAAGTCTGCAAGAATATCGCCTACACGCAGGCCGGTACGGCTAGCCTTTTCGCTATATGTGGGTCCAATACCCTTACCGGTGGTACCTACTTTGTTCTTGCCTTTGGCTGCCTCATAGGCACGGTCCAGTACTCGGTGTGTGGGTAGTATAAGGTGAGCGCGCTTACTGATATGCAGGCGGCTCTTTAAGTCATAACCTGCTGTTTCAAGCTCTTTTGCTTCCTGCATAAAGAGATCTGGAGCAATGACACATCCGTTACCTATGATGTTCAGTTTCCCCTGATCAAAGATTCCAGAAGGAATGCTTCTAAGAACAAACTTCTTACCCTCAAAGATAATCGTATGTCCGGCATTGGGACCGCCGGCAAAGCGTGCAACGATATCATAGCGAGGCGTGAAACAATCCACGACCTTACCTTTTCCTTCGTCTCCGAAAACGATACCCAGTAGGGCGTCTACTTTTCCTTTTTTCATTTTTTTTGTATTTTTGTTTTTGTTTTTGCCTTTCTGTTTCTAATGCTGTTCTTAACCATGCAACTGCGGCATAGACCATGAAAGTAAAGCACTGGTTGCGTAATAATAAACTGCTTGCATTTTTGTTCGCTCAACCAGTTTTCTATCTTACTGCTTTCTAGCTTGCGTACCATCCCGCACTTCTGGCATACCAGGCAAACCATGGGATGCGGTGTGATACAGCATTCGTAATGTGCGGCGCGCGTCAGTGTGTGCTTGATTACCAATGAGGCATCTTCCAATAACTTTAGTGTGTTAAAGAGAGTAACCCTACTGACCTGGAATTTAGCTTTTTTTTCCATAACCTCTTGTAACTCATCTATGCTAAAAATTCCTTGTGTATGGCAAATGATACGCAGAATCTCAAAACGCTCAGGTGTCTTGCGTATGTTCTTGCCATTCATGTACTCTGTGAGTCGTTGGATGGCAAGGGAATAGATGTCTGTACTCTCACTCATTTGCGGCTACAAAATTACGAATAAGTGAGCGGAATACAAAATAAATCTAAATTTATTTTTATTCCCGAACGATAGTAATTTCGAGACGAGGTCTCAAAGTTTCGAATAAGTGAGCGGAATACAAAATAAATCAAATTTATTTTTATTCCTCAAAAAATGAGGTAGCTGCCATGATTGCTTTCTTGAGGGGAAGATCAGCATTGGGGAGAAGCGACTGTGCCTGGTCTTTCAACTCCTCAATAGTGCGATCTTGGAGGATCGCACCTTGCTGTAGCAGTCGGGCTATGCAAAGAAAACCGCAGAGCTGGCGCATAGGAGTTGGAGATGCTATCCATTCAAAAGCGGCAACAGCACACCAGGGTTCCTTACTGAGAAGTTGCATGCATAGGATTTGTGCTACTTCGGCTGTTGGAATTTCTTCCATCCAGATATCGGCCATTTCCGGTAGAAACTCTTGTGGTGGCATGAGCATGGTGGCCAAGAGTTTGCACTCACGTATATTCTCGTTCCATAACTCCTGTGCTAACATACGTGATGGATGAAACTCGCTGGCTATACTCTGAAGACGAGGCAATTCAACGCCAAAGATCAGTTTGTATGGTGCTCCCGCCTCGCGCATCTTGGCGCTGAGAATGCCATTCATGGCAGCGCGTAATTCTTTTTTTATATCTTTTATATCTTGTATTTCAGATTTTTCCATATCGTAGCATTTGATGGTCATAGGCTTCTCCGTAGTGGATTTCTACGTCAGCAATGTTGCCCTCTGCGTCATAGATAAGTTTGTATTGAGGGTTGATGAAACCCTTGTAGGGTGAGATGTTCAGTTCCTTGTATCGTTCCAGTACCTCCTGATGCAGGTCCTTGTCTACCTTTACGCCAAACTCTTCAACTAATTCTCGCGCTGCAGGTAAGTCTCCCTCGCTCTTTATTCGCTGAATCTCAGCCAGCAACTCGGCAAAAGCAGTGCGCAACATGGGGTAGGAGTGTACTTGTATGTAATGTTTGCCGTTTTTCTCTGTAATTTCTGCAGCCTGAGGATAGTTCTTCAATGTCCAACGGGCTATGAGGGCACGATTACGCATGTGTGCTTCCTCAATATGGTCACCTTCCTCAATACGTACCAGCTGAGTGAGGACTCCGTTCATCAGATAGCTGTAATATTGTGCCTTATAGGCTTCAGCATTGGGCGTGAGGCCCAGTTCTACCAATTTCTCGTCAGCTAAATAGTATAGCCCGAAGAGGTCGGCACGTGCTTCTTCTATGGTGCTCCCGTAGGCTTTTAACACGTCAGGGTCGACTCCTGGTAGCAGTTGACCGCTTCCGTGGCCTAAGCATTCATGGAGATCCGTATGCAATTCGTCACAAATGCCGGCATACTGATTTAATAAAGATATGGTAGACTCGTCAATGACAAATTCCTGACGAAGCCCACTTCCTTTAGCTGCTTCGTCATAGGCGTGTGTCAGATTGCCAATGGTTACACTCTTGCTACCATATTCGGCTCTGACCCAGTTGCTGTTGGGTAAGTTTATGCCTATGGCGCTGCTTGGGTAAAGGTCACCTCCCAGAATGGCTGCATTGATGACTTTGGCTGAAACGCCTTTGCATTCTTTCTTGCGGAAACGAGGATCTATGGGAGAGTGGTTCTCGAACCACTGTGCATTATCACTTAACGCATGGGAACGTCGGGTTGCTATGGGATCGACAAAATTCACATATCCCTCCCAACTTGCTTTCAGACCTAAGGGATCGCCGTATACTTCAGTAAAACCGTTGGTAAAATCTACCTGACTTTCTGTGTCTTGTACCCAAAGGATTGTGTATTCATCGAATGTCTTGAGATTGCCTGTTTGGTAAAACTCAATTAGTTTTTCTATGACAGCTTCCTGTTTCTGGTTCTCCACATATGGAATGGCATCTTTGAGTGCTGCTATGATTCGGTCTATGTAGTGACCATATAATCCCCCGCAACGCCAAGTGTTTTCATACAGAGTGCCGTCAGATCGTTTCTCTAATCGGCTGTTCATACCATACATGATGGGATGCTGTCTGTCTCCACATTCCTTTTGTTTTGTATAGAATGCCTCTGCCTGGGCTTGTGTAATACCTTCTTGGTAATAATTGCTGGCAGAGGTGAGCAGAAGGTCGTCTCCTTCGGCTTGATTCACTCGTTTGCTTAGGACAGAAGGGTCAAAAATAATAGGAAGTAAATCAGTGACATCCAGACCCAGTTCTTCTGCAGCCTCTACAAAAAAATGCTTGGAGAAACCAGGCGTGAATTTCTGATATCCATAATGATGATGTATGCCATTGCTGAACCAAACCCGTTTCAGGTATATGGTAAACTGTTGGAAATCGTCAGACAAACGATTACCCTTATATTGAGTATAGATTGTTTCCAATACTTGACGTATACGTAAATTGTATGCGCCGTTCTGGTCCCATAAGATATCGCGCCCCAACAGTGCCGCCCTGCTAAGGTGGTATATAAGAAGTTTCTGTCTGAGGCTCAGTTCCTTAAAACCGGGAACCTGATAACGGAGAAGTTGGATGTCAGCAAAGCGTTCGTCTTGAAAAATAAAGTCACTCTGCTCTAACATTATTTGCTATCTTTCTTCTTTTTTGCGGCAGTTCTCTTATTCTTTTTAGATTCAAGTTTTTCCTGAAGCATTTCCATATTGGTTATTCGGTACTCACGTGGTGTAATCCCCAGTCGTTTATAGAAAGCTACATAAAAGCATTGCCTGTTCTGGAAACCAACAGCTAGGGCTATATCCTCTATAGTCATATTATGGTATCTGCGATCCTTAAGCATATACATAGCTTCTTTTATACGGAACTCATTTACCATCTGAGAATAATTGTCCTGATAGCGTAAATTAACAATGGCACTGATATATCTGACGTTTGTGTTCAGTTCTTCTGCCATTTTCTTTGCAGAGTAATTACAGTCACGATATTTTTTCTCAACAATGAACTTAGCCATTATCTGCTGGTAAATTTCATCTACAGTCTCCATTTTAAGCAATGACCGATATAGAGGGGTCTTTTGCTTTTTTTCGGTTAAATTGTACTTTGCCATTGTTCTTTGTTCTTTTTTTTCGGGTTTTCCCGTTGCAAATGTACAAATGTTTTCCGAAAAAACTAATGATTTCAAAAAAAAATGATAATTTTGTATAATTTTTTTACGTCCTAATATGGAAAGTATATTAAAACGTTATTTTGGGTATGATAGTTTTCGCCCTTTCCAGCGAGAAATTATAGAAAACATTATGCACGGACATTCTTCTCTAGTTCTGATGCCAACAGGTGGCGGAAAGAGTCTGTGCTACCAACTGCCAGCCTTGATGATGAAAGGTACTGCCATAGTAATCTCTCCCCTGATATCATTAATGCGTGACCAGGTGCGTCAACTCCGCAGTAATGGTGTTCAGGCTGTTGCATTGAATAGCAGCGAGGATGATTTGGATATGATGATATTACAGCGCGAATGTCAGGACGGACATGTAAAGCTTATTTTTCTTTCTCCAGAACGTCTGATGTCAGAATTGCCCCGTTTTCTCCGAACAATAAACATTTCTCTGATTGCTGTCGATGAGGCACATTGTATTTCTCAATGGGGACACGACTTCCGACCTGAATATAGTCAGTTGGGTATTCTTAGGGAGAAGTTCCCAAATGTACCTATTGTTGCTCTTACTGCGACGGCAGATAAAGTAACTCGCTATGATATACTGAATCAACTGAATATCCCAGATGCCGAAGTTTTCATAGGTAGTTTTGACCGTCCCAACTTGAGCCTAGATGTCAGGCGAGGCATGGATGCTTATGAGAAACGCATGGCCATTCTGCATTTCCTGTCTTCCCATCAGGATGAACCAGGCATTATCTATTGCTTGAGCAAGAAAAATACGGAGTCTGTTGCCGCCTTCCTACAGGCCCATCATGTGGATGCGGTAGCATATCATGCCGGTCTGTCGCTGTTGGAGCGTAACAGGGCTCAAGAAGACTTTTTGAATGACAAGGTGCAGGTGGTTTGTGCCACCATTGCTTTTGGAATGGGAATCAATAAGGGAAATGTCCGATTCGTAATTCATTACAATTTGCCCAAAAGCATTGAGAATTATTATCAGGAGATAGGAAGAGCTGGTCGCGATGGATCACCAGCTGACACTTTGTTGTTCTACAATGTTGCTGATATTATCCAGCTTACCAGGTTTGCCCAAATGAGTGGGCAGAGTGAGATTAATATGGAGCGTCTAAGTCGTATGCGTGAGTATGCTGAAGCCAATGTCTGTCGTAGAAGAATTTTGCTAAATTATTTTGGTCAAGAGACAGCCAACAATTGTCACAATTGTGATATATGCCAGCATCCGCCCCACTTGTTCGATGGAACAAAGTTTGTCCAGATGGCATTGAGTGCAATTGTCCGTGCAAACCAAATGATTTCTATGCATACATGTATAGATATTCTATGCGGTATTCCCTCTGAAGAGGTGGGAAAATACCAGTATTTTAAATTGAAAACCTTTGGCGTTGGCAGAGATGTGCCGATAAAAGACTGGAAAGATTATATGCTTCAGATGTTGCAGAGAGGTTTTGTCGAGGTAATGTATGACCAACATAACCATTTGCGTATAACCGAACTGGGAAGGCAGGTTCTGTATGGAGAGCGTACGGCTATGTTAGCGGTAATCCGCCGTGAGGTTCAGTCTCCTAAGGGCAAACGCAAACCTGCCACTCAGAAAGAGTTGTTGCCCGGACTGTGGAACTTCTCCAAGCAAGGACTTGAAGAAGATAAGGAACTGTTCGAAGTGTTGCGGAAACTGCGACTGAGGATAGCTCAACAAAAAGGTGAACCTCCCTTCGTTATTATGTCGGACAAAGTTCTCCATCAATTGGCTACCTACAAGCCTACTAATATGCAGGCTTTTGGGAATGTCAATGGGATAGGGGAGTTCAAGTGTGCCACCTATGGCCCTATATTCCTCCCAGTCATTATTCAGCACATTTCAGAATCCGGTGCCTGATTAAGTGCAGAATTATTAGAAACGTGAACGGCTTTCTCGTGTTCTTCCAAAGCAAAACTTAGACGGGCAATCTGAATCATTACTTCGTGAAGTTTTCCTTCTAAGGTTTCCATCTGTGTTGCCAGGGATTCTTGCAAAGCCTCATCGTCGGCACTGTGGTAGATGCCTTCCGCCTGTAGGGCAATAAACCTACTGTTTAGATCGTCTGTACGTGTTTGATATCGTAGAATCTCTTGTCGGAGCTTCTGAACACGGGAACGGATGGCTACCCAATCCTTCTCTTCGCTGAAAACCTCCTGTAGTTCGGGATATTGAACAGGAGGATGATGCATATTGAAATTACGTATCCAATGGTCCAATCGAGAGTGTTCTTCACTCAGTTTTTCACTTAGCTCCTTACCAAACAAAACATGGAATTCATTGTGTCCTTTTAAGTAGTTTATTTGTTGCTGCATTGTTCTGGATTCCTCTAACCGGTTCTTTGCGGTCTGTTTGGCATTGGCCATTTGCAGGTATGTCTCTTCATAAAGTTGCTTTGCCCCTGATTCTCCAACAGTTTGCTTGATAGTGTTTTTGTTAGTCTCTATTCTGCTTTGACAATTCTCCATGCGGCTCTTTACCAAGTCAAGGTAATGCTTGAAGGTTTTCTGTTGCTGCAAAAGGGTATCGTGCTGTACTTTATATAATGTAAGTTTCTGTTCTTCCTTCTCAATATGTTCATTGACAATATTCCAAGCATTTGTAAGTTTTACAATCTGTTCGCGTAATGCCTCGTGGTTATTATCCCAGATACCTTTCCAGTCTTTTATGGTGACGATTCCTTCTAGGTGGTGGTAAATTTCGCTGAAACGGGCATTCTCGTTGTCCATCATGGCAGCTACTCTTTCCACTTGTCCTGCTCTTACCTGACAGCCTGTATTAACCTCATTCAGTCGAACATCCAGGTCTTTCTTCTGCAACTCCAGCGCTTGTAACTTTTCTCCCAGTCTAGTTATCTGCGCCATATGGAAGTTGTAGGTGTCCAGTTCTTTCTGAGCTTCCTCAGCATCATTAGTGGTACTTTCTATCATGTGTCTAATAAGTGCCATTCTTGCATTCTGGTTGGTGCTGGCAGAACATTCTTTAAATGAGGGGTCCAAAGAGGCGTAAATGCCCCATTCTTTAATATCGTCATTCTGTCGGATGCAGATGTCCTTAAGGGAACTTTCTTCAGAGAACTGCCTTCCTTTGCTTTCTGCAAGGTCGATTCTTAGGTCATTCAGTTGTTGTTGCTTACCTCGCAGTTCAGCCGATAGCAATTCGTATTCTGTTTTAAACTCACCTATGAGCTTGCTTTGGTCTAGCATGGTATCGCTATGATAGGGATGGTGTGTTGCTCCGCACACAGAGCAGTTTACACCTTCTTTAAGGTCAGCTCTTAGCTGGATGATATTTTGTCCCTTGCTTAAAAGATAGGTGTGTTCTTTCTCGTGGCAGAGGCGTGACAATTTTCCCACTTCTGCTTCCATTTCCCTGATATTCCGTTCAGCACTATCTATATGCAGTCGAAGTTTGTTCAGGGTTTGGGTCTTCTCTTCTATAATGTTGTATCCAACAGAAATCTGATGCCAAAGCGACCGGGCAGAAATCAGCATCTGTTTCTGGCTCTTCAGTTGCATGGCCCGTTCTTGAAGTTTGTAGCTCTCTTGTCCTAAAATACTCCCTCTGTGTGTCTGCAGTTCCCCCTCCAGGGTCTCAATTTCCAAGGTAACCTCTTGGTATTTGCTGAAAACCCTCTCCAAGAGTTTGTTTTCTTCGTTTTGTTTCTGAAGTGTATTAGCCTGCAGATTCTTGGTCTTTTGCTGCTGTTCTTCCACCTCCTGCAGGTTCTCTAACAATAGAAGGATTTTTTCTGAATGCAGAATCATCTGTTCATGCATTTCCATGCTTTGGCGTTTATCCCTATCTTGAGCGATTTCATCGTAAAGCCCGGCTATTCTTTGTTCAGCCTCGTAAACTGTGCTTTCCAATACACTAACTTGCTGCAGTGCTTTCTCTGAAAGAATATTCAGGTTGTTTATTTCTTCTTCTAGGGATTGGTTGGCTCCTTGAAGCAAGAAAGCGTGAAAGATGTGGTCATGAATATTGTAAAGTTTTTCTTCTGCACTCTTAAGCAAGCTTTCGGCCTGGGCTTGTTCCTTTTCTTGTCTGCTCCAGGCCTGACGCAGTTCATCGTTTTTCCTCTCCAGCAGACTCATGCTACGTTTGTTTTGGTCGGTCAGGTTCTCTAAAACAGATAGCCGTTGGAATGTTCCCTGGATGCTCTCAAGCATCTCAAAACGTTCCAGCTGACGGATATCTTCTGCCATAGAAGCCTGCTGCTTATTTGCCTCAAACAGGTTGGCTTTCTCTTGTTTCAGTTCCAACTGAAGCTGGTTGTATTGACGCAACCATTCCTGCTGTTTACGCAGTTGCTTTAAACTATCCTCAATGTTCCTGAGTTTTGTCTCGGCCAGACGTTTGGTCTCTTTTAACCGTTGGAGCTGGGTTGCATTCAGTATCTTGTGATTTTTTGTAGGTTGTGATGCAGGCATTGTAGCTTCTTGTTCTGCCAGTGGAACCTGTTTATCTGTATTCTTACCAAAAATATTCATTACTTTCCGATTTTTCTGTGCAAAGGTAGTTATTTAATTCATAATTCACAATTCATAATTCACAATTTTTTTATACCTTTGCAGCCGCAAAACGAAACAATCTTTATATAATGGTACAGAAACCGAGTATACCCAAAGGAACACGCGACTTCGGCCCTCAGGAAATGGCATGTCGTAATTACATATTTAATACTATTCGTCAGGTTTATGCCTTATACGGCTTCCAGCAGATAGAAACTCCGGCAATGGAAAATCTAGGAACACTGATGGGTAAATATGGTGAGGAGGGCGATAAACTGCTCTTCAAGATTCTGAATAGCGGAGATTTTCTGAAAGGAACTTGTTCCGAGGAGATAGAAAGAGGTGCTACGGGTCATTTGGCTGCTCAGTTGTGCGAGAAAGGTCTGCGTTACGACCTTACTGTACCGTTTGCCCGCTATGTTGTTCAGCATCGCGATGAGCTAACGTTTCCCTTCCGTCGTTATCAGATTCAGCCTGTTTGGCGTGCCGACAGACCACAGAAAGGCCGTTACAGAGAGTTTTACCAGTGCGATGCCGATGTGGTAGGAAGTGATAGCCTATTGAATGAGGTGGAGTTGATGCAGATAGTTGATACTGTCTTTCAGCGCTTTGGCATTCGTGTCTGTATTAAGATTAATAACCGCAAGATTCTTTCCGGCATTGCCGAAATGATTGGCGCAGCTGATAAGATTGTTGATATTACTGTGGCTATTGATAAGTTAGACAAAATAGGTCTTGAGAATGTAAATGCCGAACTTCTTGAGAATGGCCTTTCCGAGTCTCAGGTAGAGAAACTCCAGCCTATTATCAAACTAAGTGGATCTAATGCTGAGAAGATAGCTATCATGCGTCAGGTGCTGGAAGGTATCGAGGTGGGGCAAAAAGGCATTGACGAAGTAGAGTTCGTCCTCTCTAAACTCTCAACACTAAACTCTCAACTCGAATTGGATTTGACTCTGGCTCGCGGCCTTAACTATTACACAGGTTGCATCTTCGAGGTGAAAGCCCTTGATGTCGAGATTGGCAGTATCACTGGTGGTGGGCGTTATGATAATCTGACCGGTATCTTTGGAATGCCAGGTATTAGCGGCGTTGGAATTTCCTTTGGAGCCGACAGAATCTACGATGTACTCAATCAGTTGAATCTTTATCCTGAAGAGGTTACCACAGCTACCCAACTGCTTTTTGTCAACTTCGGTGAGACGGAGACCAATTACTGCTTTCCCATTGCCGATAAAGCCCGTAAGGCAGGAATCCGCACGGAGATATATCCTGATAGTGTAAAGATGAAGAAGCAGATGCAGTATGCAAATGCTAAGAACATCCCTTTTGTGGCAATAGCAGGAGAGTCAGAAATCGCCGAGGGCAAGATTATGCTCAAGAATATGCTTTCTGGCGAACAGAAACTTGTAATGCCAGATGAACTTGTTCTAGAGATTCTGAAATAGTTCTCCTTTATAGAGCCGTACCTTTGCATCGTCGTTAACGAGACTGAATATCCTATTTGCTTTATTCCGTCCTATGCGAACTTTTAGTCCGTATCGGACGGAATATACTTTCTATAGTATAGTATATCATTCCATTACCAATTTATATAGATACAGTTCCTTGTATTGTGACTAATGGGCGCCATAAACCTCGATATCACCGATGCGGACAAAGCCATCGGCGCCACCATTGGTAACATTCACTCGCATGTAGCGTGCTTCGATGGGAGTGATGTTGATGTCGGTTACAGGCGCAGTATTGCCAACGTGGGTGCCTATTGTGGTCCATGTCTCGCCATCTAGACTGGTCTCGACCATAAAGTCGCGACTATTGAGCTCGAGGTCTAGTCCGGCTGCTTCAGCATGGCGCACTACATAACGGCTTATCTGGTAGGAATCCTTGAAATCCAACTGTACCCAACCAGTTCCTTCGTTGGTTTTTGAAATCCAAATATATCCCTCTGAGGGCGACCCGTCGGCTGCGTATTTGACATTGGTCTTGGTAGGAGAAGAGGTGATCTCCATGTCTTGCATTAGAGTAATGTTGAATGGCAAATGGCGAGCCTCGTTGTAATAGCTGAACCAGTGGTCGGCGCGGACTATTTTGACATTCCCTGGCGACAGGGCATTCAGCCTTTCGTTCAGGGCGATTAGCTTGTCGGGCCCTAAGTTCCAGACGTCGGCTTGTCCAGTGACGAACATAGGTGCTGTGTCCTTGAAGTTCTTGATGTCGCGGTTGAAGAAATCGGTTATCCCATCTATATCGCCACGATAGCAAGGATATTGGGGAGCGATTGGAAGCCATCCGGACTGCACAGCATAGGCAAGTCTGCCGCTCTGTCGCTCATAGTCGTTGATGGTCAGTCCGTACAGGTAGGGGCAGTTGTCGGCAAAAGCTTTGCGCTGAGCCGGGCTGATGTTATCCCAGATAGTGATGACGCGCAGCCCTGCCTTCTCGATATAGCGTTGGGTCAGCTGGATGTAGGGCGTAAGTTTCGGACCTGAAGAGGTGTAGTACGTACCGCTGCCGGAAGCTAATCCGTTGAACGGCATTGCATAGCCCATGCCGGAAGGTCCGCTTACAAAGCAGTCGTTGGTCGTTGCCTTGCGATAGTAGTAGTTCAGCATCATGGGCGCAATGTCGGCCAGGGCAGGGCTTATGGTCCAGTTCATAGCCATCTTGCCACGACCGCTCTGCTCGAAGATCTTCGCCATGGCATGCTGGCAGTACTGTATGTTGTCTCCATCGCTGATATATATGGTGGCATAGACTTTGTTTTCCAGTTTGGGCCTCTTGGGCACGGGATTGATCTTCACGGGTTTGTTAACCGCCGTATAGACAGTAGCGTTTTCGAAGAAATCGCCTGGTACAGTCGAGAGACCGAATTGGGTGGCTTCTCCCACGCCTGAGCGCTCCTCGGCATACCATCCCATCACGAAGTCCCTGCCTGGTGTCATATCCTTCAGCATCTTGTCCAGTACCGCCTTTTCTGCGGTTGTCCGTGGGTCGAGCCATACGCAGGCTGATCCGCAAGCAGCGCCTATGTCGTGCACATAGGGTATGTTGGGTCGCTCGCTGATGAGCAGACGGTGGTTACAGCGGCTCCAGTAATTGTTATAAAGATAAGAATAAACAGATGTTGCTGTGGTCATCGTCAACCCTGTAAGGTCTTCTGCGACAGGGAATTCTAAACCATTCTTTTCGAGCTTTGCTTTTACCTCCGGCGTTACGGGTAGCAGACGGTCCAGTCCGGCTATAGTTACAGCCAGGTTTGCATAATGTTCGCTCTTTTCCGTGCTGTAGAGTACCAGTCCCTTGATTTCCTCTTTGAACAACTTTACTAGAGTATAGGGGGCTGAAGCTGAGATAGGAGCGGTCTTGAGATTATGGGCCGAAGGCCATGTACTCTGCGGTTCTTCGTTGTGGTTGTAAAGCAGTATGCGTGGACGGGTACGGTTTATAATCCCCTGTAAGGTGCAAAACATAATGCGTTCTTCGTTGCTGAGTTTGGCCACATTCATGTCCAGTGATCTGACTGAATTTACAGGAGGAAGGAAGACTGGCAGCAAGCGGTCCTCGGGCCAACAAACTTCGTTGGCTTCAAGGATGCGGTAGCCGGTACTGTTAAGGTTGTACATTGTATCGGCAAATGTTATCTCTTCTACTTGGTTCACATCGGTGCGAAAGATAGCACCATTGGTAAGCCTCGTAATCATTGTGGTATCATCCGAAGTAAGGAAACTGATTTGCTTCAAGTCAACCACACGGGTTTGAGTACTTGTACCGTCTGTCTTTTTGACACTCATGATTGTTTCTTGAGCCTGCCCCAATAGGGTACACAGGAATAGGGTCGTTACAATAATTTTTCTATTAAACATATAACTATTCATATAACAGATATTTTTTTCTCTTCTGCTTGAATTCCTCTACTTCGTTCTTCCAACGGGCTCTGATTTCAGCCTCGTTGCATCCCTCTTTAATCATTTCACGCACGTAAGTCTGTCCTAATAACTTGTCGAAAAAAGAGGTAAAGAATCCGTCGGTCTTGCCGGCTTTCTGGAAGCACTTATAGGCATCTATGACGTATGCCAGGCTCATTTTTTTTTGCCATATTGTTTCGTAGGACAGGTTAGAGAGGTCTCTTCCGAAGCACTCCTGTCCCAGCAAGGGCGGATTTGTTGCTCCTGGCACACTCTGTGGCGTAAAGGAATAACTGTAGGACTTATGCATCTGTGGACAGGTAGGGCGTAGTGTGTCTGGTGGGTGTAGTTCTGGCAGGAAATTACCGTCAGTTTGCACTGGTTTCCCTCGTTTAGCCATTTTTCTCCCACAGCCATGCGTGCCAGTTCACCCAACGTCATGCCGTGTACTACGGGGATGGGCAGATGTCCTACTCCGCTACGCAGTGCCATGTTCAGGATGGGGCCGTCTACATAGTGTCCGTTGGGGTTCGGACGGTCGAGTATAATAACCTCTCGTCCGTATTTTGTGCAGGCATCCATCAGGTGGCACATGGTAATGTAGTATGTGTAATAACGTAAGCCTACGTCCTGAATATCAACCAACAGCACATCGAACAACTTAATGGATTCTTCTCCGAGATGTTTTTCCCGGTTCTGTCCATATAGCGAAAGAATGGGGATGCCTGTCCGCTCATCCACTCCGTCCCCAACTGTAGCTCCCGCATCGGCATTACCTCGGAATCCGTGTTCGGGCGAGAAGATGGTTGTTATGTTTACTCCCTTTTCCACCAATAAATCCAATATGTGCTGTTGTTCTGGCTCTACGACTCCTGTTTGGTTGCTGAACAGCGCAACGCGCTTCCCGTTTATAAGGGGCAGATAAAGTTCTGTCCGTTCATCGCCTGTTATCACGCGCTCGCTTTGTTATTTTTGCCTCGTCTTTCTCAAAATGTTGGTAGTCCTTAAGGCTTTGCCAGTCACCGCCCCATTGGTAGCCATATGCTGTGAAGAGCCTGTAAGCAAGGTCGTTGTGGTCTATTTTGTAGCGGAAAGACTTGTTGCGATTGGCATATTCTGTGGCTGTTTTTGGCTGAATCTCTATGTGTTTGTCCTTGCGTGGAACCACGTATGGGTTATAAAGGGTGTTCAGATCCACGGCCAGTCCCCTGGCATGCTTCGAAAGGCGTGTTGTGCCACTAATGGCCCGATAGCAGAAACACGATGTGTTGTTGGCTCTCATCTGTTGTTCATCGTCTGCCCTGTATTTGTCGGGAAGCACCATGCGTTGGATGGGGTACTGAGCCAAGTAGAGTTGACGGAAGATGTCTACAAGTTCGTGTGCGATGGCTGCATTGCATACCATCTCGCCAACGTGTATCTGCTGGTCATAGTCCCAATGCAGAAGTCTGAGGTAACGGAGGTCCTTGCGTCCGATGTTGGGATTGTCCTTGTACGTCAGGCCTTGCATGCGGCCCCAAATGTCGTCAGGTATTTCCATAGCAAGGAAGCTTCGGGCCAGACCATAGTGCGCCACCGCTTCGCTGCTCACCGTCTTGCCGGCCAGCCATAACTTCAGTGTAGTGTCCTCTTCTTGAGCTGATAATGCCAGACATGGCAAAAAGACCGCCAAAAATGCCAGTATTCTTATCTTCATTCGGGTAATTTTTGTAAAAGTACAAAGAAGAAATAGATTGTCCAAGATAATTTGCGATAAAAAATGCCAAGTATTATAATATTATTTATTTTGAACGCCATTTTTGGGTCGATAAAGATACTTTTTTATAAAAAAAGAGGTTAATGGTTTGTCAGTTTCGGAAATTGTTGTACCTTTGCACGCCGATTATTATCAAGGTGGGCTGAAAATGCCCTCCGTGCATGTGGGAATAGCATGTTCTTTGGCCAGACAACGCAGTTCGAGAAAGCATGCAGAAAGAAGTGAATTAGTAGTAAAAACAAAAAGAACAAGACAAAGAATGGACACTTTGAGTTACAAGACCATCTCTATCAACAAGGCTACCGCCAAGAAGGAATGGGTTGTAGTTGATGCTACAGACCAGGTTTTGGGTCGCCTCTGTACTAAGGTGGCAAAATTGCTGAGAGGTAAGTACAAGCCCGAGTTTACTCCCAATGTAGACTGTGGCGACAATGTAATCATCGTTAATGCCGAGAAGATTCGTCTGACTGGTAAGAAGATGACAGATCGTATCTATTATTCTTACACTGGTTATCCTGGTGGTCAGCGCGAGGCAACTCCTGCTAGCATCCTGGCTAAGCCCAACGGTGCAGACAAGTTGTTGCGTAAGACTGTAAAGGGTATGCTCCCCAAAAATAAATTGGCAGACCGTCTGCTGAGCAATCTGTACATCTATGAAGGTGCAGAGCACAAGCAGCAGGCACAGAGCCCTAAGGCAATTGATATTAACCTGTATAAATAATAGTAAGAGATGAGCGAAGTAAAATATATTGCTAATGCATTGGGTCGCCGCAAGAGTGCTGTGGCTCGCGTATATGTTGCTGAAGGTAATGGTAAGATTACTATCAACAAGAGAGATCTTACTGAATATTTTCCCAGCCCCATTCTGCAGTTTGTGGTAAAGCAGCCTTTGAACTTGTTGGATGCTGCTGAGAAGTATGATATTAAGGTCACAATGTTTGGTGGTGGCTTTACCGGTCAGTCGCAGGCATTGCGTTTGGCTATTGCCCGCGCTTTGGTAAAAATTAATGCAGAGGATAAGAAGGCACTTCGTGCAGAAGGCTTCATGACTCGTGATAGCCGTGAGGTTGAGCGTAAGAAGCCAGGTCGTCCAAAAGCACGTCGTCGTTTCCAGTTCAGCAAGCGTTAATGTTTGTCGGACGGTTAGAAACGCCGCTTAGTTTAGTATCTAAATCTGCGTGACTCCTATATAATATAATAAGGTATAATCGGGTGGACTACTCGCAGATTGATTCTAACGAAGAGAAAGAATTAAAAAGAAGGTAAACAAAACAAATAAAAAAGACTATGTCTAGAACAAATTTTGATACTCTGTTGGAGGCCGGTTGTCATTTCGGTCACCTGAAAAGAAAGTGGAATCCCGCTATGGCTCCCTACATTTTTATGGAGCGCAATGGTATTCATATCATCGACCTGAACAAGACTGTTGCTATGGTAGATGTTGCTGCTGAAGCTATGAAGCAGATTGCCAAGAGCGGAAAGAAGATTCTTTTTGTAGCTACTAAGAAGCAAGCTAAGCAGATTGTAGCAGACAAGGCTACATCTGTAAATATGCCCTACGTTATTGAGCGTTGGCCAGGTGGTATGCTGACCAACTTCCCCACAATCCGTAAGGCCGTAAAGAAAATGGCCAATATCGACAAGTTGACAGCTGATGGTACATTCAGTAACTTGTCTAAGCGTGAAATTCTGCAGGTACAGCGTCAGCGTGCTAAGTTGGAGAAGAACCTTGGTTCTATTGCAGACTTGACCCGTCTGCCCGCCGCATTGTTCGTTGTTGACGTTCTGAAGGAGCAGATTGCTGTTCGTGAGGCAAACCGTCTGGGTATTCCTGTATTCGGTATTGTTGATACAAACTCTAATCCTGATAACATCGACTTCATGATTCCTGCGAACGATGATGCAAGTAAGAGCGTAGAGGTTATCCTTGACGCTTGCTGTGCTGCTATTAACGAAGGCTTGGAAGAGCGCAAGGCTGAGAAGGCTGATAACGATGCTGCTGCAGAGCAGGAAGACCAACCTGTTGTAAAGCGTACCCGTAAGAAAGCAGCTGCTAAAGAGGCTGTTGCTGAGGAAGTTGTAGAAGCCCCAGTTGAGGAAGTTGAAGCTCCCGCTGAAGAAAAGGCTGAGTAATTTATTCATTCACAAATCATTAAAAAGAAGACGTACTATGGACGTTACAATGACTGATATTAAGAAGCTCCGTGAAATGACCGGCGCTGGCTTGGCTGACTGCAAGAAGGCTTTGGCTGAGTCTGACGATATGGACGGTGCTGTTGCATACCTCCGCAAGAAGGGTGCTGCTGTTGCGGCTAAGCGAAGCGATCGCGAGGCTTCAGAGGGTTGTGTTCTCGTAAAGGCTGAGAATGGTTTTGGTGCTATCATTGCTTTGAAATGCGAGACTGACTTCGTTGCCAATAATGCTGATTTTGTTGCTCTTACCCAGAAGATTTTGGATGCTGCAGTATCTGCAAAGGCTAAGTCACTCGAAGAGGTTAAGGCTCTCCCCTTAGGCGACGTTACTGTTGCTGATGCCGTTACAGAGCGTAGTGGTGTTACAGGCGAGAAGATGGAGTTAGATGGCTATTGCTACATTGAGTCAGAGAACATTGCAACCTACAACCACATGAACCGCAATGGTCTTTGCACAATGTTGTCTCTGAACAAGGCTGTCGAGGATCCTACTGTCGGCAAGAATATTGCTATGCAGATTGCCAGCGCTGCTCCTGTAGCTATCGACGAGACTGGTGTTCCTCAGTCTGTAAAAGACAATGAGATTGCTGTTGCAATAGAGAAGACTAAGGCAGAGCAGATTCAGAAGGCTGTTGAGGCCGCTATCAAGAAGGCTGGCTTCAATCCCGCTCACTTCGATTCGGAGGATCACATGGAAAGCAACCAAACCAAGGGCTGGATTACAGCTGAGGATGTTGTTGCCGTTAAGAAGATTATTGCTGATGTGACAGCCGAGAAGTCTGCTAACTTGAACGAAGCTATGATTCAGAATATCGCTAAGGGTCGTCTGAACAAGTTCCTCAAGGAGAACTGTCTGATGAGTCAGGAGTATATTTGGGACAAGAACTTCACCGTTGCTTCTTACCTGCAGTCAGTAGATAAGGAACTGACAGTTACGGATTTCAAGCGTTTCACACTTCGTGCGGAATAATTTCTGTTACGAACTGAAATAATTTCATAAAAAAGAGTGAGCCTTTCGCATGATAGGTTCACTTTTTTTATAACTTTGGCTATTGCCGAAGTTACCTGCACTCGGAAAAGGAAAGAAAAATCAACTTTTCTTTCGCTCTTCTCTCGTTTTTCCGTAACTTTGCCAGCAGAATGAAGATATTTGGGATAGGAATGAATTACATGGAGCACAATAAAGAGCTTCATGAAACGTTATTATATATAGAGGAACCTGTTGTTTTCACAAAGGCCGACTCTTCTTTGCTTACGGGTGGAAAGCCGTTTTTTATCCCTGCCTATACGCGGCAGTGCGATTACGAGACAGAATTGGTTGTACGCATCAATCATTTGGGACGCAGTATTCCTGAGCGATTCGCACATCGGTATTATGATGAGGTATCTGTCGGAATAGACTTCACTGCTCGTGATTTGCAGAAGTCTCTTCGTGAGAAAGGCTTACCTTGGGACTTGTGTAAAGGTTTTGATGGGAGTGCCGTAGTGGGCCAATGGCTACCGCTGAAGACGGTTGGCGATGTGCAGAATATTCACTTTCATCTGGATATAAACGGGAAAACAGTACAAACTGGTTTTACTGGCGATATGATACATAGTGTAGATCGGTTGGTCAGTTTCATCAGTCAGTTCTTTACACTTAAGACTGGTGACATTATATTTACAGGAACCCCCGTTGGGGTTGGGCCTGTTCATATAGATGATCACCTTGAGGGATATCTTGCAGAAAAGAAGGTTTTGGAATTCAATGTTAAGTGATATATAGATCGTAATGAGACGCATCTTGCCATACATATTATCTATGTTTTTCGTTATGCCTCTTATGGCGGAGGAAAACGGCAGATTAGATATTACCAATCTTAATTGGGAAGAGTTGAAGATTGATTCTGTTCTGCCCGTTTATACCGAGGTGGTTCCTCTTCAGATGGATTATGCATCGTATAACTACAGTGTGACCGTTGAATACCCCGAGTATGCGCCTCTTACCCAAAAGGAGACTGAGGAGGCATTGAAGTTCGACAGCCTAATTGCTGAGTCACTAAAGGTCGAGAGTTATGTGGGTGCTTCTCGTGGCGAAGGAATGTTGGATATTGCCTTTGTTCCTATTATCCGTCGCGGTAGCTCTTACCTTAAACTTGTTAGTGCCCAGATTGTCATTACTTCTACTCCAAAGCGTCAAATACACAGATCACCTGCTAAAACAGAACGTTATGCTGCTCATTCTAAGTTGCAAAGTGGGCGTTGGGTTAAAATTTCTATTACAGCCGATGGTATGTATCGTCTTACGCGTTCGGCTCTGAGGAACATGGGATTCTCTGATCCATCTAAGGTACACCTATACGGTTATGGCGGACACTTGCAGAACGAGGTTTTGTTTGCCGCCGAGGAGTATGATGATATGGTGGAGGTACCTCTTTATTACAGTTCCAAGCAGGATGCCTGGCTCTTCTGGGGAAATGGTCTGATGTATTGGAATGGAAACGAGAGGGTAACCAATTTTTATGCAAAGAACGCTTATTATTTTCTTACAGGAAGATGCGATACTATTTTCAGAAATTTCAATGATCATGTTTTATATGAGAAAGATGAGTATGCTTGGTATCACGGTGGTCGCAGTCTGTTCGAAAATACCAATTATGTTAATAACAATTCCCATACCTATAGCCTTCAGACCATTGATCCTGAGTACGAAGACAGTTTAACTAAATTGAAAGTTGTTTTCTCTGCCTCTAATAAGAGTTCCACCAAAATGACCACTTCGGTAAATGGTACACAAATGGGAACAATGACTCTGATGCCAACAGAGATCTATATTTATGGTACGTCAACTACGGCCAATTATGATTTGAGCAAGTTAGAGCGTACCACAAATTGGAATGTTCGATTGACCTCGACAGCAGGACAGAATGCACGACTGGATTATCTTTCTCTAACTTACAAAAGAAAACTCAAGCCTTCTTCCGGTTATGTTGCATTCAGCCAGATCGAACCGAATGTAGCTGATAGTATTCTTGATAAAGAAGGTCCCGGGGGTTGT
>CADAWW010000034.1 GCA_902791675.1 uncultured Bacteroidales bacterium | reverse complement strand
GTGAATGGGGATTCACTCCCCTTTGTGGGGCCGGAGCCACATTCAGTGGCTCCTCTAAAGGCCCCAGTCGCTCCGAGGAGAGGGGAACTAAAGGGAGAGAAGAGCTAGTTAACATCATATATATTAACATTAAAAAAAGTCCTCATAACCTTGGCTCCCTCTCCTCGGAGAGGGCGGGGGGAGAGGCTGACATTATGAGTGAACCAAGAGGTATTAGGAATAATAATCCATTGAATATCAGATTATCAAGTGATAAGTGGCAAGGACAAATAAACGGGAAAGGGAACATCGACGGAAACAGCACCCTCTCCTCGGAGAGGGCGGGGGGAGAGGCTGTGTTTTGTGTGTTCTCATCTATGGAATACGGTTTGTGATTCTCTGCAAGACGTATTACGGGAAGTATAAGCTACGGACCATCAGGGACATTGTGTCGCGATGGGCTCCACCCAAGGAGAACAATACGGAGGCGTATATCCGTCATGTGTCGGACTACACGGGAATAGGACCCGACAGGGACTTGGGCGACCCGCAGACGCATCCGACCAACTGGCTGCTGATAGGCTACGCTATGGCGGTGATGGAGAACGCTGCGATTAAGCGAGAGGAGAGTGATGCTCGCATCAACTATCCCGAGCGTGAGCAGGCTCGACCGAAGGTCAAGAGTGAAGAGTGCAGTCGGCACTTGCAGCCTACGTGAAGATGGTGAATCAGTACTACATGCTCTAACAGAAAAAGGCATCCTTTCGGGTGCCTTTTTCTGTTTCCTTTACCATTCCTCGTCCCAGACGTTTTGCTCCTTGGTACGGCCGGCGTAAGCGCCGGCCCCTCCCTTGTAGGGCGGGGAGCTGATAGCTCTAACTCTTGATGCTAGGTACAAAGGTGGAGAAGGGGATTCTCCTTCCGTACATTACTTGCCGACGCGGCGTTGGAAGATGACTCCTGGGGGGAGCGGTTTCTTGAATTTTATTGCATCGGGATTGATTTTCATTGGTGAGTCAAATTTCTTTGTGTCTACCCTCTTCTTGAAGTCGTCAATGATTTGCTGACGGCGTCCGTTTAGGGCTTCTATCAGTTCCTGACGGCGTTCGGGGGTGATAGTGGCAAGACGAATTGAGCTTTTATCACTAAGGGAGAATTTGTCATTTGTGCAATTCCACCAAATGTTCCATGGAAATTCTCCATGTATCAATTCCCTGACTTTGCCTTGTTCGTCCATAATTATCAGTCCATGCTTCATATCTTCTTCCTTTTTTTCTTCATGCGAAAACATTGCTGCGATGAAGCCTTCGGGCTGTTCCAGTGTCCAGTTGTCGAAAGCCAGAATCGTATATAACTTTCCGTCTTCAGGGTTATACCACTGCCACACTTTATCCTTCATTTTTTTCTGATGTTCCATCAGCAGCATTTCCTGGGACAAGGCATAAACGGTTTCCGTCTCCTCTAAACCCGTAGCGCGCTGTCCCTCTGGCAGTTGATTGTTCAGCATGGTTGCTTCGCGAAGGGACCCTAAGCATTCAATGTCGCCATAAGGACTCCTTTGGAGTAAGTACATCAAATAACTCCAGCAACCTTTTTGGGCGATATGAAGAGGAATGAGTTTGTTTTGGTAACCAAACTCATCGATGTAGGCACGAATGACCCTGTCGTAGGCAGGGAGCACCTGCCCATAATCCTTTTTTGTCACATAATAGTTTGCAAGCAATTCCAATGACTTGGGCAATATGGTGTCTTTCTTGACCTCCATCTTCTCTGCGATTTCCAGGGCACGATGTGCAAACTTCCCACATTGAGTCGTATCCTCTATAGTGAGGAAAAACTCAGCAGCATCGTACTGTTTGCGCCAGTTCTGCGGGTCGGCATCGGCGGCCTTTGCCAGCTTTTCGCCCTTTTGTTTGAGAATACTTGTCGCCTGTTGTGTTGTGCAGGGACATTCAAAGTCATACAGATTAAGGCAACTGCGGCCGTAAGCAACCTTTTCATATTATTTGCATTTATTATTGTTATAAAATACCCGAATAACGCATTTACGATGCAAATATATGTATAATTTGTTAAATTATAAGCCAGTTGAATAAAAAAAACAGGCTCCAACAAAAAAACTGCTATCCGACATCCGGGGTAGCAGTTTTTTTAGCTTAAAGATTATACCTGAGTTCTTTACTCGAAGAAACCGAAGCCGGCCGTACCAAGGAGCAAAACGTGTGGGACGAGGAATGGTAAAGGCTTCTGAAAAATAGCCTTTTAACTCCAGTTTATAACCAGCTATAATTATTTTATAGATAAAAATTAACGTATAAAAAGAAAATTATGCATTTTGCATTGTGAATTATGAATAAAATTCACTAACTTTGCAGCCGCTTAACAGCAAGTAAGGTCGGTTCGGTAGCTCAGTTGGATTAGAGCAGCAGCCTTCTAAGCTGCGGGTCAAGGGTTCGAGCCCCTTCCGAATCACAACCTTAGGCAGAGGAAAAAAGAGCGTAACATCATAGATGCAACGCTCTTTTTCTGTTTATACGAATTATGCTTTAGCCTAAATTTTCTTTGCCTTGAAATTGGTAATCTGACTGCTGAAAGAACCGGACTTTTGGAGAGGGAAGACGAGGGTGCGAATGTAGTTGTATTGTTTCTTTTCGCTGGCAAAACGTTTTTCTATACCTAACTCCTGCACCAGTTTGCCATCTATGTAAAGTGTTGTGCTACGGTTGGTGCCCTTGATGCTGATGTGCTCCTTACGGCCTGCCTTGCCTTTATAATTGAAGGTATATAGGTAACCATCGCGTGAGTAACCTAACCAGCCGCCTATGGGGTCGGAAAGCCAGACGCAAGAATAGGGGTTCTCCAGCAGAATGGTACCCTTTGGCTCGGTGGCCCAGGTAATGTCGAAGTCCACCTGATAGTCGTATCCGATCTGTGCTTCGTCGCTGGGATTGATGATGTTTTCCGGCTTTAATACAGATAGTTCCATCTGAGTGTTTCCTAACTGGTTACACTTATATCCTTCGCCCAATACTTTACGTTGGTTATCCCATACGGCATAGCCTATCGTATCATTGACGGCACGCCATGTTTTCTCGGCCAATACCTGTACGGCAGGGAAGATTCTATGATGGATGTCACCCACAGAAATGCCGTTGCCGCAAATGTCGTTCCACACGGCAAACATACCGCCGGAGATCTGCGGGTCGCGTTCCTCGAAGCGCTGATCGGCAATCTGTGCCGGTGTCCAACGCTCGTAGATGTGTTTACAGTTGAGGTAATTGTAATAATATCCGGCCTCGGGGACAATATAAACTGTTCTGTCGGGGATGCTAATCATCTGGTAACCCAGCGCCTTCATGTCTTTGGGGTTTGCATAGCCGTTGTACCACATCTGCATCATAACATTATCGGCCTTGACGGGTGTCTTACCCTTGGCATGTGTCAGCGAGCCCCACAGCACAGCCTGCTTGCCAAAACCCTCCACGTGACGGATCAGATGGTCAGCTAGCAATCGGAACAGTTCCACCACAGAACTGTCCTTATTGCTGTACTCATCCGTTCCGATGTGCATACGCGGGCAGCAAAAGACTGGGTCAGGACCATCCAGATATTCAGTATAGAGGCTGTCTAAGAAAGGAATGACAGCAGGATTGCGAAGGTCCAGATGGTCGGCTCCGTATTCTTCGCAAGCCAACGATGGACGGTAATGTGTGAAGGCCAGCGAGTGTGCCGGAGCATCAAATTCCGGAATAATCTCCACGCCCATCTGCTTGGCATAAAGGATAAAATCGTGGAACCCTTTCTTGGTATAGTAGCCGTCCTTGGCGGTCAAGCCGGGGAAGAGTTCACTCTCGATACGGAAAGCCGAATAGGTCTCGTTCCAATTGCCGTGGAAGTAATCGCGGAATCCATTATCGTTCAGATGCACCTGCAGGGTGTTCATCTTGTAATAAGAGAGCAGATGAACCAAGCTGTACAGATAGGAGAGGGGAATGTACTTACGGCCCACATCTATCATCATACCGCGCATAGGATAGGCAGGTGTATCGGTAATGGTTCCGCAGGCAAGAGGTTTGCCCTGCACCTTCAGCTGCTGCAGTGTCTGAATGCCCCACATGACAGCCTGCTCGGTCTGTCCCTTGATGGTGATGCCCTTAGGGGTGACGGTCAGCTGGTAGCCTTCCTGTCCCAGTTTCTTGTCCTTACAGAGCTGGAGGCTAACCGAGCCGCTTTTACCCAAGGTGGCAGGGATGTTACCTACGAATCCAGACAGATACCGGGCCTCGTCCAGCAGGGCTTCATCGTTGTAGCTGATGTCGGCTAACTGGTTCCATCGCAGTGTTCCTGTTGTTGGTTTCCAGTTCTCTACGGCCGGAACGGTGAAAGGTTTCTGTTGCGCAAAACTAAATGTGCATACCAGCAGGACGATGATTGATAAAATTTGTTTTTTCATTGTTTTATTGTTATTAAAGTTAACACTTTTCAAGTTGAAAAGTTGAAAATTATCGGTTATTGGTTATTGAATAAAGTTTAGAGTTGACAGTTATCGTTTTGGTTTTCGTTATCGTTATTTTTATCGTCCACAGAGTAATCTGAAGTCGCAGTTGGCGCAGCCCTTAAGGTCGGGTGTCTGTGTGAAGCTGCAGTCGGTCGAGAAGATCTGTTCTATGATATGCGTCAGACCCTCGTAGAATTCATCTGCCAGGGGAGCAAAGTTTTCTATCACTTCCTTGCCAATGGTAAGCGTGGGGTCGTAATCCTCCTTGTATGCCTTGCCGGGATAGAAGAGGGCGGGTACCAGTGGAGAAGATGGTTTGTCGTTCTGCATCACGGCATAAGAATAGAGAAAAGCTTGTAGGAAGTAGCCTTCATGTTTACCTGCTGTGTTTGTGACATCATCCATACTCTTGATGCTTGGCACATGATAGCCCGTCTTGTAATCCACAATTCGGATGCGGCCGTCCATCTCGTCCAGGCGGTCGATTCGACCTCCAGTCGTGATAATTAGTTGAGAGTTGGGAGTTGAGGGTTGAGAGTTTCTGGAAAGTTGACAGGTTATGTAGCGGTCAATTTCGGTGGCGATGATGCGGAAGGGGGCGTGACGGAGGTCGTAACGCAGAAGGTTGGTAAGGTACTGCATGAGTACGCGGCGGATGATGATAAGTTCGCCGGTATACTGATTGCCTGGGCGTGTGTCTCGGCATACCATTTTCCAAGCCTCATCGGTACGTTTCCAGCGGTCGGCAGGATGAAAATAGACGGTGTCGAAGACAATATCCAACGTGGGGCCAACGAGGTTTTCCATATCGGAGAGAAGCTCTGAGAGGGTATTGCGCTGAATGATGTTGCTGCCTGTGCGCTGGACGAGCTGCTTGTAGATCATCTCGGCCGTATCGTGGAAGATATCACCGATAAGCGGCGCATTCAGTCCCTCCTGTGGATCGACATCAGCGCGAAGTCCTGAGACATGTGTCAGAAAGAACTTCAGGGGGCATGTCATATAGGTGTTAATGGCTGAGGGGCTGAGCGGAATGGCCTTTTCTCCGCTGGTGTTACGGTCGTATCGCTCCAGCATGTGCTGCAGTATTTCAGGTGTCTTAGGAACGGATAGCGTCTCGGCATCATGAATGCTGCTCTCGCTCCTGAGCCAAAGCGTTCGTATGGGGATGTCTGTCTCTGCCAGCATCTGGCGCAGGAAGCGTGACATTTCGTGGCGGCTGTTGCCCACGCAGTTCTCGTTATAGACGCAGGTCAGGTGCTCTGTGCGCTGGATGAGTCGGTAGAAGTAATAAGAGAAGACGGCTATGCGGTGGCGAGGTGTAGTCAAGCCGAATGCCTCGCGGATGTTAGCAGGAATCATGGTGTTGCTCTGTGTGTTGCGCGGCAGCATACCTTCCTCAACCGAGAGCATGAGCATGTGCGAAAAATCAAGACATCGCGTCTCCAATACGCCCATCACCTGTAGCCCTTGTGCCGGCTCTCCGTGGAAAGGTATGCTAGTGCTGCAGAGGAGTGTTCGCAAGAGGCGACGCAGTGTAACGTGCTGAACGACAAGCGGATTGTCGTCACGAATGGTCAACTGCAGAAACTTGTTGAGGATGCGGTGGGTCTGGAAGATGGCCTCGATGTAAAGCTGCTCATAGACATCGGGTTCCTGAATCCCTGAAAAATGTATGCCGACTTGCTGTACCATCTCTATAAGATAGGTCAGCAACTGCCCATTGTCCGCTGCCTGATAGTGGAGCCACTTTTCCTCATGCACGAGAGGGGTATACACATGGTGCTGCACGACCTGCACAAAGGGGTGGCGGAAACGTTGTTGCGTGGCATCGAACCCGTCTGTCTGCATCGACAGCAAAGCCATCACGAAGCTATAGATGGGAGCATCGGTTAGGGGGAATCCCATTGTGATGTTGACTTTCCCGACCTGTGGGGGCAGGGAGTGGAGGACAGGTTGCAGGAGGTTTTCGTTGCAGAGGACAACTGAATTATGATTAGCGATAGGGTCGTGAGATCCGGCCAACCACTGGTTGGCATAACGGGCAGTTGCATTATCGGTATTGCATGAGATGAATGTTACGTCCTGGAGGTGGCGCAGGTTGTCGAAGTTCTCCTTGCCAAGAGCGCAGGGGAAGTCCTTCAGGTTCTGACGCATGAAGATGCCAGCCTCGTGCTCGAGGTTCTCCACATAATAGCTGTCATAGTCCCAATAGAAGATGCCCTTGCCTTGTTTCTGAATGGCCGACATTAAGGCGTGTTCAACATCGTTGAGCACATTGAAGCCGGCAAATACAATGGCCTTGCGCTTCTGTAGCAATGCCTGTAGGGGAGAGTCGTCCTCCTTGAGGTTCTCGATAACGTTGCGGAAAATGGCACCCTCATAAACGGTACCTGCCTGCATCTGCTCTTCTCGCAGGCGGGTGTACATATTATACATCTGCGACCAGATGTTCAGGAAGCGCTCCTTGAGCTGTGAATTGCCTTCGGTTGAGAAGTTCCGGAAGAAATGTTGAAGGGTCTGCTTCTGTTCGTCGGTCAGATAATCCAATGACTCCAACTCCATCAGTTCATACACATTCAGGAAGATGGCCTCGGCATCTGCCAGATGCTTGTCCACATCGTCGAAATCCGAAAGGATAATCTCTCCCCATCCCCAGAATTTATCCAGCGTGTATTCCTCCTGCATCTCCTCCGAGAGAATGGTCTTGCTGAAGATCTGATAAAGGGAAGTGATGCTTTCTATAGAGTCTGCCTTTACGTAGGGAGAGAGGCTGTAGAAGAGATCGCTCATGGTGATGTAACGAGGTGCCCAGACGGGTGTATCGCTGGCCAAAGCCAACTCCTGATTAAGGAACAGACTGGCACGCTTACCAGGGAACACAACCGTTACGTTGTGCATATTGGTGCCAAAACGCTGCAAAAGGTCGTTGGCTACTAAACTAAGAAATGTCTTCATCCCTTTACCTCCTCTGTTTTACCTGAATAAATATACCACAGATACCCCTCTACCTGTTTCTCGGGGTACATGGCGCGCATCAGCTCTTTATAAGCCTTCACCTGGTCGTGGTGTTCCCTATCGGGGCTGCCGAATTTAAAGTCGATAACCGTAATCCGGTTGTCGTTGATGATAACACGGTCGGGGCGCAAGGTAATGGGTTCGCCCGTATCTTTGCTGATGCTAGTGATGCTACATTCGTTGAATACCTGATTATCAGGTTGGAACCATTGTGCTATCTTTGGGTTTGTGAATCCTTTCTTAAGTCTGTTTATTACCACATCCATCAGTTTGCGGTCTGTAATGATGCCTTCGGCCATACATCTGTTGAGTACCTTCTGTATCTGACCGGTATGTTCAATCTGACTGAGTACATAATGCATAATCTTTCCTATCTCGAGGTACGTCTGCTGAACCGTTCCTGTCTGCTCCTCCGTGCCCAGGCTTCCTATGAACTTACGTGACTGGTTGCTCTGCATAAAGTCGAGTGTAGGTGCGCTGGATGTCATGGCAACCGGTAGGGAGTCTTCTTTTTCGTGCGTACTTCTCATGCGGTTCTTGTGCGCTGTCTTTTCTTCTTTATGAGTGGTTACTGGCGTGCCCAACTCATATTTCAGTTGAGAGTTGGGGAGGGCGGCGCGAATAAGGTCACCTGCGATGGTGATGGTTTCTTTCTTCTCGGTTGCCAGTCCCCAAACGTAGAGATTATTCTTGGGTCGTGTGAAGGCTACGTATATCATGTTCAGTGCATCCACGCGACGTTGCAGATGTTCCTCGTTGTAGTCAGAGGCAAAGTCGGACTGCTGCATATTCTTGCCCGCATTGATGGGCAGAGAGCCCAAAGCATTGAAGGGCTCCTTGTCTGTCTGACACCAGATGGTATCGTCGTTGCGGTCTTTCTCGATGGTCCAGTCCATGTAAGGCAGCAATACAGTATGGAACTCCAAGCCCTTGCTCTTATGGATGGTAAGGATGCGTATGCCGTCCACCTCGCCTGCCGGGATAGAACGGCTGTGAATACTCTCGTCCCAAGCTTTCAGGAAGGTGTGGATATCCGAGGGATTGCTGCGCAGGTGGTTCTGCAACTCGTCCATAAAGGTAAAGATGTAAGTATCTTGCCCTTGTATCTTATCTAACTGGAATAGCTGATACAGTCGTTCGCAAAGCAGATAAAGCGGCAGTTGGGCCAATTCCTGCTTATGCTGGGTGAAAGCCTCGGGCAACAGATCCTCCGGACTGGCGGTAGCCACCGTGAGCATGGAGATGGGCTGTTGCAGCACATCCGTGTGGTAGTGCATCATCAGGTAACGCTCGGGAATAGGATTGAGGTGCTTGTTATCGTTCAGGACAAACAGGGCAGCCACCAGCATCTGTACGGCTACGCTGGACTCCAAAAGGAATGCCTCGTCGCTGACTAATTTTATCTCGGGTGCTAACTGATTGAACCATTGTAGCAGGCTCTCGGCATTATTCTTCTTGCGGACAAGTATGGCAAGGTCCTGTGAAGTCAGTCCTTGTTGCTGCAAGGTGCGGATCTGCGTTATCATATCCGTAATCATGCGCTCCTCGTAATCATCTGGAGCGCTATTGCCGCTCTTGGTGTAGAGGGTAACGCTTACGAAGCCGGTATTTTCTGTCTTACGGGTAAGCTGTGCTACATCCTTGTAGATTTCCTTAATCTTAAAGCGCGCGTCCGGCTTAAGGTCGTCAAGTGCCTGGGCAGCCTTGAGGAAGAACGCATTGTTGAAGTCTATTAAGTTTTTTTGGCTACGGAAATTACAGTTCAGATCCTTGTCTTGCGGCGACAGGTTGGCCAACTCTTCCTTGACATTCTTCAGGATGGCCCAGTCGCCGTTTCGCCAACGATAGATACTTTGTTTGATGTCACCGACCAGGAGGTCGTTACCGCCCGTTGACTGATTCTCTATCAGCAGTACCTTAAAGTTGTTCCACTGCAGTCGGCTGGTATCCTGGAACTCATCGATCATCACATTATGAAACTGGGTTCCGATTTTCTCGAACACAAAGGGTGCGTCTGTTTTCTCGACCAGTTTGCTGAGGAGAGTAGGGGTCTTGCTCAGGTTGAACTGGTTGTTTTCGGCATTGATGGTGTTTGCCTCCTGTTCAATAACATTCAGCAAGCGCAACGGATTGAGGTAGCGGAGCGATAGCTTAGCGGTATTGATGGTCATGCTATTGTTCTCGTAAAGATGCAGCAATGACGAAAGTTCTGCCTGAATCTCCTGTGCTTCAGCCACCAGAATGGGGTCGTTCTTGTCTTTGGCTCTCAGCATTACCTCGTAGTCTTTGGTGGCATTTTTGATGGTTTCCGAAACTTTCTCTGCTTTCTCTCTTCTAACCAGGTTCAGGAAACTAAGGTAAATCCTGCCGTTGCTGATACGTTCAAAGTTGAGCGTTTTGCTGTTCACCAATGTCTCGAATGAATCTGCAGCTTCTTCAAGTTGTTTTTTGCAACTATTGATAATGCTGTTCATCTCCTTCTTGAAGGCATTCATCTGACTGGAGTCAGAGATTTTCTCCCGTTCCTGTTCTGAACGGTTCTGAAAAGCTTCTTCGAAGATACAACGGGCAAACTGCTTTATCATTCCTGTGATGTTCCAACGTTCGCCCGTTTGCAGCTGTTCCTCAACATAATCCATTATCCAACCCTGAACATCCTTACGGTTCTGCATGTTCTCAATCACCCTATCGACAGAGCGTGAGATGACTTCGTCATTATTCAGTTCTACCTGCAGATTAGCTGTCAGACCCAGTTCGTGTGCGAGATTACGCAAAACACTCTGGAAGAAAGAGTCGATGGTCTCGACGCGAAAATGCGTGTAGTCGTGCAGGATGGCACTTAGTGCCTCAGCGGCTCGTTGGCGAATCATCTCTTCGCCCATTTCCTCGTTGAGTTTTTCCTGTCGCTTCTGGATTTCTTTCAAATAGTCGTCACAATCCGGTATATGGTGCGACAGGCCATAAAGTGTTTCCAGGATACGTTCCTTCATCTCAGCGGTAGCCTTATTGGTAAAGGTTACGGCCAGGGTGTGCTCGAATTCCTTTGGCCCTTTGCTTAGCAAAAGCAAGATGTATTCTATGGTCAGCGTGAAAGTTTTGCCGGCTCCGGCTGAGGCTTTATATATAGATAATGTATTATTCACAGCGATAAATGCAATTGATTTTCTGCAAAGATATGGTTTTTATTTGAAAATGTTGTACCTTTGTGACCGCAAAAACAAAAAATAACACATAATGGCAGCATATATTGTTGAAGATACAAAAAAAATAACCACTCAGAGAATTATGCAGATGAAGAAAGATGGCAAAAAAATAGCCATGCTTACTTCATACGACTATACAATGGCCCAGATTGTTGACCAAGCCGGAATGGATATCGTTCTGGTAGGCGATAGTGCCAGTAATGTTATGGCAGGCAACCTTACCACCTTGCCCATTACCATCGATGAGATGATCTATCATGCCCGTAGTGTGGCTCGTGCAGTAAAAAGAGCGATGGTGATTTGTGACATGCCCTTCGGATCTTATCAGGTAAGCCGCGAAGATGGTATTCGTAATGCTATCCGCATGATGGCCCAGACGGGCGTTGACGGTCTGAAACTGGAAGGTGGCGAAGAGTATATAGATACTATTCGAGGTATTATCAATGCCGGAATTCCTGTAATGGGACATCTGGGTCTCACCCCTCAGAGTGTCTATAAATTTGGTGGATATGGCGTTAGAGCGAAAGAAGATGCAGAGGCAGCTAAGTTAATGAATGACGCCAAGTTACTGGAACAGGCCGGATGCTTTTCTTTGGTTTTGGAGAAGATTCCTGCCGAGCTTACCAAGAAGGTTTGCCAAATGGTTTCTATTCCGGTTATAGGTATCGGTGCAGGCATCGCTGACGGACAGGTGCTGGTAGCTCATGATATGCTGGGTATGAATGATAGTTTCAAGCCAAAGTTCCTGCGTCAGTATGCTCAGTTGCATGCTGTTATGAACGATGCTATCGGTCAGTATATTACTGATGTAAAGGATGGCAGTTTCCCCAATGAGGCAGAAAGTTATTAACAAAACCATAATTATCAATCATCAATTATCATTTCATTATGAAAGTCCCTTACAAAATTTACCTTGAGGAAAACGAGATTCCTACACAATGGTACAATGTCCGTGCTGACATGAAGACCAAACCTGCACCGCTTATCAATCCTGGAACGGGACAGCCTCTGACATTAGAAGACCTTAATCCCATCTTCTGTGAGGATTTGAACAAACAGGAGCTGGATAACGAGACTCCATACTTTGATATTCCTGAGGAGATACTCAATTTCTACAAGATGTATCGTCCTTCACCACTTGTACGCGCTTATTTCTTGGAGAAAGCATTAGGTACGCCTGCCAAGATATATTATAAGTTCGAAGGCAACAATACCTCTGGTAGCCATAAGTTGAACTCGGCTATTGCTCAGGCTTATTATGCCAAGAAGCAGGGTCTGAAGGGTGTTACTACCGAGACGGGTGCCGGACAGTGGGGTACAGCCCTGAGTATGGCTTGTGCCTATTTTGGTCTGGACTGCCGCGTATATATGGTAAAGTGCAGCTACGAGCAGAAGCCCTTCCGTCGTGAGGTGATGCGCACCTATGGTGCTACGGTAACACCTTCTCCCAGTCTGACAACTGAGGTTGGCCGTAAGATTCTGGCAGACCACCCCGACACCACAGGTTCTTTGGGTTGTGCCATCAGTGAGGCTGTAGAGGCTGCTGTAACCAGCGACGGCTATCGCTATGTTTTGGGTTCTGTGCTGAATCAGGTGCTTTTGCATCAGACCGTTATTGGTTTGGAAGCTAAGAAGGCGTTAGACAAGTATGGCATCAAGCCTGACATTATCGTTGGTTGTGCCGGTGGCGGCAGTAACCTGGGCGGTCTGGTTTCTCCCTTCATAGGTGAGATGCTGAGAGGCGAGGCTGATTATAAGGTAATTGCTGTGGAGCCCGCTTCATGTCCCAGCTTTACCCGTGGCAAGTTTGCTTACGATTTTTGTGATACCGGTATGATCTGCCCTCTGGCTAAGATGTATACCCTCGGTAGTCAGTTTATTCCCTCTGCCAACCATGCAGGCGGTCTGCGATTCCACGGTATGAGTCCCATCCTTTCTCAGTTGTATCACGATGGTTTGTTCGAGGCTCGCGCCGTAGAGCAGACTCAGGTTTTTGAGGCTGCCACTCAGTTTGCCCGTGTTGAGGGTGTTCTGCCTGCTCCTGAGAGCAGCCACGCTATTCGTGTTGCTATCGATGAAGCCCTCAAATGCAAAGAAACAGGTGAGGAGAAGACTATTCTCTTTGGTCTGACCGGTACTGGTTACTTCGACCTCTATGCTTATGAGCAGTATAACAATGGTACGATGACAGATATCATCCCCAGCGACGATGTTATAAAAGAATTCCTTGACAAACTGCCCAATCAATATTAGTACAAGAAGATAGAATATAACAAAGGGCATCCGCTTGGATGCCCTTTGTTGTGTCGATATGTCTTTTTCTATATCTTTTACTTAGAAGGAATGGTCAGTGAAACGGATGGCAGGCTACTCTTAATGCTGACTTGAACTTTTCCGCTTGTTTTGCTGCCACGTACAACTAACATTGCACGCCCTTTCCATGTCGTAACTCGAGGTGACGTGGCAGGTTCTCTGTCTTTCATGTCGGCTGAGGCAAAGGCCAGCAAACTGCCTTGTCCCTTGACAATAGCCTCGCAGGAGATGGCTGCATCTGGGCAGACTTGTCCATTGCGATCAACAACCTCGACTGTGATAAAAGTCAGGTCCTGACCATCTGCCTTCATAGTCAGTCTGTCTGGTGTCAGTCGAAGTCTGGATGGGCTCCCCGCTGTACTCAGTGTTACTTCTTTCCCGTTTGCCACGGCACGAAGGGTGCCTGGTTCATATGGAACGTTGAATACAGCCTTAAATTGTGTATCTCTGCTGACGGGCTTGATGCCGATAAGCTTGTCGTTAAGGTAGAGCTTTACTTCTGTTGCCTTGGTGTATACCTCTACATCTATTGGTTTGCCTTCCCAACCCGTCCATGTCCAACTTTCCCAAGTAGGCCATACGCTCCACATGGTTTCCTTTATTTTACCAAAATATCCATCAGGTTCTTTTACTGCCATATATAGGTTGGGCTTGTCGCTCCATAGCATCTCGCGGTAATGGCTGATGGGTTTGCGCCATCCTGTAACATCGACATCGCCGCAATATGTGCCGTGCCAGTCGGGTTGTCCGCCTGGGGCAAAACTTTCGCCCGGGCGTTCACCTTCGTAGTAGTAGCGGCCGATTCCCGATTCGCCCATATAGTCAAGACCAGTCCAGACCATATCGCCAACGACGTATACATTATCGTTTACGGTAGTCCAGTTTCTAAATGCATCTCGCGGATAACTTTCCGTCTGCCACATAACGCGTTTTGGGTCGCGCTGATGGTCGCTGGCATGTTTGAAAATCATGTAATTATATCCTGCTATGTCAAGCACCTCGAAATGCGGATCGTAGATTTCCCAGTCGCGGTCCCATGCACAGAGAGCCTCGGTAACTGGGCGTGTCTTGTCGCACTCCAGGATGGCAGCTTTCAGTAGTCGGGCTGTTTGGACCACACGGATTTCCTTACGCTCGATGACCTCGTTTCCTATGCTCCAGCTGATGATGCTGGGATGATTACGGTCGCGAAGTACCATGGCATGGACATCTTCACGGTAGCACGAATCAATCATGGTTGAATAGTCGTAAGGATTCTTCTGTGTACGCCAACCGTCGAATGCCTCGCCGATAACCAGCATACCTATTGAGTCGCAGGCATCGAGGAAGGCGCGTGTGGTGGGGTTATGACTGGTGCGGATAAGGTTGAAGCCCGCCTGCTTCATCAGCCGTACCTTTCGGATTTCTGCCGCATCGAAGGCCATCGCGCCAAGCACGCCGTCGTCGTGATGCACGCAGGCTCCGTTGAGAAGCACCGGCTTGCCGTTGAGCACAAAGCCCTTCTCGGTATCGAACGTGAACGAGCGAATGCCGTATTTTGCCTTCCGGCGGTCTATGACGGCATCTCCCGGATAGCTCTCCTTCAGTTCCACGGCTGCCTCATAGAGGTGAGGGTTGTCTATGGACCACAGTTCCGGGCTCTGGACAGTGAAGGTTCCTGTGACGCTCTTTGAGCCATGAGCCGGTACCTTTACAGGCAAGAGCTTATTTATTGAGGTCTTCTGCTGTGTACCGCTGATGACAACGGTCGCTGCACGTTCTTCGTCCGACTCATTCTCGACAGTCACCTCCACGTTGACTGTAGCCTTGTCGGCCGAAACCTCGGGTGTTGTGACGAACACGCCGTCTTGGGCAATATGCAGCGCCGGCATCGTCTCGAGCCAAACGTGACGATAGATGCCCGAGCCGGAGTACCATCGACAGTTGGGCTGTTCGCTGTTGTTTACCTTCACCAATACTTCATTCTCTTGATTGTCTTTATAAAGATAAGGTGTTATGTCGATGGTGAAAGGTGTATAGCCATATCCATGCTGACCTGCTTTCTGTCCATTAATATAGACTTCGGCTTTTTGGTAAACACCCTCAAAGTGGAGTTTTACAAGTTTGCTGCCTTTCGATTCTGTATTATCAACTCTGAAATTTTTTCTATATTCTCCCTTCCCGCCCTGATACCAGCCGCCGCCTGTACCCGTGGCTCCTGTCTCTGGGTTGGGAGCGTCATAGATATCCCAGTCGTGGGGTAGGTTAACGCTAATTGTTTTACCTTCGCGTATGAACAGCCAGCCGTCATCAAATAACTGTTTTGTCTGTGCCGTAGCATACAAGCAGGCACATAGAATCATAGAAAATAAGAATAAACGTTTCATGCTATTTTTGTTATTTGTTGTTTTTCTCTTTTTTGAAATTTTCAGCAAATGTAGATAATTTTTTTGAGATTATATACCACATGAGATTATTTTTTATAACTTTGTAGCCAGTAACCCTTAAAAAGTATTTAAGCACCAACTATCTAATATATGAAGCGTATTTTTCTAATTATACTAACATCAGTCATTCTGGTGGGATGTACAGAGGAAGTTGACACATCCGATCGTTATGTTTTCAAGGACAAGACCATCATGCAGTACCTTGAAGGCAAAGATTACTATAGCGAATATGTAATGTTATTAGGTCATGTGCCTGTAAGTGAGATATCTAAGACGACACTCAAACAGTTGTTGTCGGCTCGCGGACACTATACGGTATTTGCTCCAACGAACGATGCTGTGCAGGCTTATCTAGACACATTATATAACCAGGGTCTAATAACAGAACCTACATGGGATGGCTTTACCAGCGAGGAAGACAAGGATAGTATTTTCCGCGTAATCGTATTTAACAGCATTCTGGATAGCGGAGACCAGCAGGCGTTTGATATTTTGGATTTCCCTGACCATGAGCATGAATTTGGTCAGGCGAATATGAACGACCGTAAGTTGCGTGTTTTCTATGGTACAGAGGATCCTGACAGTATCAGTATAAACGGAACGTCCTTGGTAAATAAGAAGAACCGTGGAATTACCCTGACAAATGGATATATTCATCAGGTGGAAAGTGTGATTGCACCTAGTAATGACCGTATGGGTGAGTTTATTGCTCTCTGGGCCCGTAACCCTAAGAGTGGCTACAGCGTAATGTCTAAGCTAATCATGGCTTGTGGATTGGTGGATACACTGAATGCTTTCCGCGATGACACTTGGGAGTACCTTTATCTGACTGGCGGCGTACAGGACCTTCCCAAGCATACCTCAGTTGGTCAGATAGGAACCATTCCCCGGCATCGTTATTATGGTTTTACATTGTTTGCTGAGACCGATCACTTCTGGGAGGAAACCTTAGGTAAAAATGTAGAGGAGATAGAGGTTAAGGATGTATGTGACTATTTAAAGCAGAGCGGACTATTTGATCATGTTGATGGTACGACCTTCGGAGAAGATTACAGTGACCAGATGAATTTTCTTAACCAGTTTGTAACTTACCACCTGATACCTCAGCGCATAGGCCGTGAAAAGCTAGTGATTCATTATAATGAGTTAGGGTATAACTACACGCAGAACAGCAGCCCCACTGTTCCCATATGCGATTTCTATCAGACTATGGGTCTTCCTCGTCTGATAAAGACATACGAGAGTCGAGAGAGCAAGGGTATCTACCTGAACCGTTTTCCTGTATTAAGGAATGGAGTAGGGAGATTCAGCAAGTCGCAAGAGAATCTGAACGACTACCATGAAAGCGGTGACTTCTACGCTCTAAGCGGTCTTGCCACGGCTCCTGATGAGAATCAGGGTGTTAAAGTGCTTACCTACTCTGAGACAGGAACTGATAACAGCAGTGTGGCCAATGGTATAGTCTACCCTATAGAACACCTTTTATGTTGGTCCGAGAACGTTGTAAACCAAATGGCTAACCAGCGTATTCGCATTGATGCCGGGTGTATGATGCCTGAGTTGATGAACAACGATATTCGTTCGCATCGTGCCTACTATTCATATGGTGCCACTAACTGTCGAGGTATCCCTACGAACTATCGGTATATAGAGAACATCGAGATTAAGGATGGTACGCTCTTTTACTATCTGCCTGGCTATTTGAGCAGCTGGCACAACTTACAGGGCGATGAATACAATATTATCGGAAGATATGATTTTACGATGAAGTTGCCTCCTGTCCCCAGATCAGGTCAGTATGAGATCCGCTTTGGCGTAGCCACAGGTTCGCGTGTTCGTTCTATGGCACAAGTATACTTTGGTTCAGACCCAGACATGATGCCTGCAGCAGGTATTCCTATGGACTTACGCTTAGGCGGTCTGGAAAAACGAGACGGCTCTGTTACGACTGATTCAGGGGTTGGATGGGAAGCTGATACAGACGACCAGGAGCATAACGACGAGGTGGCTAAGCGTATGCGCGCAAAAGGATTTATGAAGGCACCCAACCTGTGGACCAACTCAATGGGAAGCAGTAACTCAATTCGTACCTTCCATTATATGACTCGTCGTATTGTGGTAAGTACATACTTGACTCCATATCAGAATTATTACATCAGATTTAAGTCAGTACTCGACCTGGAAGACCGTGAGTTCTATATGGACTACTTTGAGTATGTTGCCAAAGAAGTATATGATAATCCTAACGTACCTGAAGATATTTGGTAAAAAACACTATGAAAAAAATCTCTTTTCTTGCCCTTTTATGGATATGTACAACGTTTCTTCTTGCACAGGACATAACGTATAATAATACGGTTGACGAAATTTGGGGCGGTCGTGTGTTTATGGAACTCGACGGTCAGTATGCCGGAGTATCAAGAAAGGATGAAGGTATAGCCTGGCCTGCCAACGACAAGACTGTAATGGTATACTGTCTTCGTGTTCCGAGGGCGAATGTGAGGGCTGATGTTGTCTTTACCCCACGTTATGGAAAAACAGTAAGTTTTAACCTCCGGGTGGTGAAAGCAAGTACGGGTGAGGTGATCACCGAACATACCAGTCAGTTGGAATGTAAAACTACAGCAGAGCAGACTTTGGAGATTATGCCAAACGTCGCATTTCAAACAGACACATGGTACCGTTTTGAGATTACCAGTCCCAGGGGCAATGCTAACATGTCTCAGTTTACCAAGCTACGCTTCCAACGTAAATCGGCACAGGCTGTCGGAGACTCTCCCATTTTTATGGCGCCAAGCGTCCATCTACACTCCTATGCTACCACTGACAGGTCGGCTCCTTCCGGCGAATCCTACGACTGGATCTATCAAGAAGGTATGATGCCGCCTGAATATGAACGTCCCAGCACATACGCAATGGTAATAGGTATTGATGGAGGCTATTCAGGTTTTCAGTCTATATACAACAATGACGGCACATGGACACGTCCTATACTTTTCTCTGTATGGGATAATGGCGACCTGGATAAGGATCCTGCCATGCCAGAGTATCTGAAATCTGGTGTTGTGGACAAAGGTCCTGATGTGGTAGGCGTCAGGTTTGGAGCTGAGGGAACAGGTAGTAGCGCACGTCTGCCTGAAGGAAGTTGGTGGACACCGGGTAAATGGGTACAGTTCTTGTGGAATGCCCGTCCGGAACAGGTGCAGGTAACGCTGAAGAATCATGAGGGAAATGATTCTGTGGTCAATTACCAGAATACCTTGGTGAGTTGTTGGTATAAAAATGAGGATGCCTCACAGTGGAATTATCTAGGTACACTCCGTGAGAGCGGTCGTAACCACTATTTTGTTGGCCTGTACGCTTTTCTGGAGAACTTTTACGATGTAGGTGGCGAGCTGATTCATCGTGCCTATTTCCGTAATGCAGCCATGCGCTCGTTGGCTTCGGGTAAGTGGTACGCAAGAAATTCCGTGGATTTTGGCCACACGCAGAATGATGGTACACGTTTCTCGCGTAAGGACTACGGACACGG
>CADAWW010000033.1 GCA_902791675.1 uncultured Bacteroidales bacterium | reverse complement strand
CTTCCCCAAAATCAAGAACAACATAGAGATGCAGCGCAACAAGATTCAGCTTTACTGCAATCAGGTATTCGTGACAGATTCCGTAGAAAGTATTGTGCCGGAATTCCTCACCCTGCTACATGGCGTCATAGATAGTCCCGATATTCCTCTGAACGTAAGCCGTAGTTATCTGCAGAGCGATGCCAATGTTAAGAAAATCAGCTCCTACATTACCAAGAAGGTAAGCGACCGCCTTCAGAGCATCTTCAAGACAGAACGTGCCGATTTTGAAAAGAAATGGGATGACATAAAGATTTTCATCCATTATGGTATGCTCTCCGAGGAAGACTTCTACGAGAAGGCAAAGAACTTCTTCTTATTGAAGGATACCGAGGGTAAATACTTCACATTGGAGGAATACCAGACCCTTATCAAGGAAAACCAAACCAACAAAGACGGTCAGTTGGTTTACCTCTATGCCAACGATCCCGATGCACAATATACCTATATAGAGGCAGCCAAGCAGAAAGGGTACAGCGTCTTGTTGATGGATGGCCAGCTAGATACGCCATTGGTAGGTATGCTGGAGCGTAAACTGGAGAAGAGCACCTTCACCCGTGTTGACGGTGATGTCATAGACCGCCTTATCCAAAAAGAGGAAACAAAGCGCGAACTGTTGGAAGCCGAGAGAGGTGACAAGCTTTCCAGCATTTTCAACAGCCAGATGCCTCGCAATGCCAAAACAGATTTTCATGTCGAGGTTCAGGCCTTAGGCGAAGATCAGCTTCCGGTTATGATTACCCAGAGTGAGTACATGCGTCGTATGAAGGAGATGGCTCGCCTGCAACCAGGCATGAGCTTCTACGGAGATATGCCAGATATGTACACATTAGTGCTGAATACCGATGCACCACTGATTAAGCAGGTACTGGAAGACAGTGAAGCCAATACTGCGGAAGCACTGAAACCAATCGAAGCAGAGATTAAAGGACTTTCTGCACGTCAGGCTGTGTTGCGTCAGGAACAAGACAAGAAGAAGCCAGAGGAAATCACCCAAGAAGAGAAGGATGACCTGAAAAAATGTGGCGATGACATTCAGGCAGAGAATAAGAAGAAAAATGATGTGCTGAAAGCTTATGCCGATGGTAATGAACGTGTGCATCAACTCATCGACCTGGCTCTCCTACAGAATGGTATGTTAAAGGGCGAAGCGCTAACTCGCTTTGTAAAACGTAGTGTTGAAATGATAAAATAACCCTCTCCAACTCTAAACTCTAAACTGAACATGAACCACGGATTTGTCAAAGTAGCTTCGGCCATCCCCTCTGTGAGGGTGGCCGATTGCCAGTATAACGTAGAGCAGATAGAATCGCTCATCGTTCAGGCAGAAGGACATGGTGTAGAAATCATCTGCATGCCAGAGCTTTCACTCACAGCTTATACATGTCAGGACCTTTTTCAGCAACAGCTCCTATTGGAAGAAGCGGAAATGGCCCTCATTCACTTGATGAACTTCACCCGAAGTCTAGACATCATCAGCATTGTGGGCCTGCCTGTACCTTACAAGGGCTCGCTTCTGAACTGCGCTGCTGTTATTCAGAAAGGTAAGATTTTGGGCATGATTCCCAAGACCTATCTCCCTAATTATAAAGAGTTTTATGAAAAACGGTGGTTCACTAGCGGTATTGATATTTCTGCAGGTTCACTGCTTATCTGCGGACAGCAAGTTCCCCTGAATCAGTTCATACTGTTCCGCACGCCATCTTGTACATTCGCCGTGGAAATCTGCGAAGATGTATGGGCGCCCATTCCTCCCAGCAGCTACCTTGCAATGCAAGGAGCTGAAATTATCTTCAATCTGAGTGCAGACAATGATCTGGTAGGCAAGTATACTTATTTGAAGAGTTTACTTGAACAACAGAGTGCCCGTACTATATCAGGCTATGTCTTCAGCAGCTGTGGATACGGAGAAAGTACACAGGATGTAGTGTACAGCGCTAAAGGACTTATCTTCGAGAATGGAAAACTAATGGCAGAAACACCCCGACATAAGCTTGAAACACAACTTTTGGAAAGTGAGATCGACGTTGAACGAATAAGGGTAGAACGTAGAATTAATACCACATTCGCCACTTGTGCCTCACTGTCACGAAAAGAGACTGCCAGCATCATAGAAACAGAAAGGACAGAAACACACGAGTTCGGCCTTACACGCAAAATTAATGCGCACCCATTTGTTCCAACCGGAAAGGATCTTGACGAAAGATGCAAAGAAATCGTTAGCATCCAAACCGAAGGGTTGGCTAAAAGAATCAGTCATACAAACGCTCAGACGGTCGTGGTTGGTATCAGCGGTGGTCTGGACAGTACGCTAGCACTATTAGTTTGCGTAAAAGCCTTTGACAGATTGGGATTAAACCGTAGGGGGATTGTTGGAATCACCATGCCAGGATTCGGAACAACCGACCGCACTTATACCAATGCTGTAAACCTGATGAAGTTGTTGGGCATCACTATTCGCGAAATCAGTATCAAGGATGCATGTATCCAACACTTCAAAGATTTAGGACACAATGTTGATAATCATGATGTAACGTATGAGAATTCACAAGCCCGTGAACGGACCCAGATTTTGATGGATGCAGCCAACCAGATGAATGGCTTGGTTGTTGGAACTGGCGATCTCAGCGAGTTAGCCCTAGGATGGGCAACCTACAATGGGGACCACATGAGCATGTATGGCGTTAATGCATCTGTCCCAAAGACATTGGTCCGTCATTTAGTAAAATGGGTAGCAGATAGTATAGAGGACGAGAGTACAAGAACCGTTCTGATGGATATTGTGGATACCCCCATTAGTCCGGAACTGATTCCCGCTGATGATGAAGGAAATATTACACAAAAGACAGAAGATTTAGTGGGACCATACGAACTACATGATTTCTTCCTATATTATACCCTTAGATGGGGATTCCGTCCTCAAAAAGTATTCTTCTTAACCAAAGAAGCCTTTGGAACGACATATACAGATGAGGTTATAAAGCATTGGCTGAAAACTTTCTATCGCAGATTCTTTGCCCAGCAGTTCAAACGCAGTTGTCTGCCAGATGGCCCCAAAGTGGGAAGTTGCTCTCTTTCACCTCGTGGCGACTGGCGTATGCCTACTGACGCTTCATCAGCGATGTGGCTAAAAGAATGCGAGAATCTATAAAAGACTAAGGTATGAGTCAGGAGTTGGAGGAACGAATTCAACGTGCAGTAGAGTATTTTATGAGCGGATATGGCTGCTCACAAAGCGTAGTAGCTGCCTTTGCTGACCTCTATGGGTTAGACGAAATAATGGCGAAACGAATCGCTGCAGGCTTTGGTGGCGGCGTTGGCAGAATGCGTATGATGTGCGGTACTGTTTCGGCTTTAGTCATTCTTGTTGGTTTGGATTGTGGACAGACCGAAGGCGATGATCGTGAAGGGAAAGCTGCCTGCTATAAGGTCGTTCAGGAATTGCTCGAAACGTTCAAACAGAGGAACGGCTCTGTAATCTGTGCCGAGCTTTTAGGTCTTAATGGATGCACTGTAGTAAAGAACACATATATGCCTGACGAGAGAAATGCTGCATATTACAAAAAACGTCCCTGTGCACAAAAAGTAGAAAGTGCAGCACGTATATTTGCCGAGTATCTTCAAAATAAACAAATACAATAAGCAAATCCCTGCAAAAATAATACAAGATAGCACACAATTTATGCAAAATAATTGTCTGCTATCTTTTTTCTTTTTATCTTTGCCTTCAAATATATCATAAAACCTAAAAACAAATGAATACAAATGTGCCACAGAAGATGACCAATTACCGTTGGGTTATCTGTTCTATGCTTTTTCTGGCAACAACGGTTAACTACATGGACCGTCAAGTTCTTTCCCTCACATGGAAGGATTTTATTGCTCCAGAGTTTCACTGGAGCGATGCAAACTACGGCAGCATTACCGCAGCATTCTCACTGTTCTACGCTTTTATCAGCTTATTCTCGGGTAAGTTCATCGACTGGATAGGAACAAAGAAAGGATATGTCATCGCTATTTTCGTGTGGAGCATAGGAGCCTGCATGCACGCGGCTTGCGGTTGGTTAACAATGCAGATAGAAGGTGTGGAAAGCGCCAACGCACTCCGCGCACTCGAGGTTGGGAGCACGGCAGCTCTGGCGGTGAGCACGACGAGCGTTCTGCTTTTCATGGCTTGCCGTATAGTACTGGCCCTTGGCGAGAGCGGCAACTTCCCTGCTGCCATCAAGGTTACAGCCCAATACTTCCCAAAGAAAGATCGAGCCCTTGCTACCAGTATCTTCAACAGCGGAGCTTCGGTAGGTGCTCTGGTTGCTCCTGTCTCCATACCATTTTTGGCGCAAGCCTACGGTTGGGAGATGGCTTTTATCATCATCGGTGCACTTGGTTTCCTGTGGATGTTCCTGTGGATATTCGTGTATGAGAAGCCCAAAAAGAACAGTCGCGTAAATGAAGCTGAACTGGCATATATCAATCAGGACGATAACGATACGCCAGAAGAGAAGGCTAAGCAAAAGAAGGGTATCTCCATATGGCGCTGTTTCTGTCTGCGCCATACATGGAGTTACATTTGCGGAAAGTTCTTCACGGACGGTGTTTGGTGGTTTCTGCTTTTCTGGGCACCAGCCTATTTCAGCGAAATGTATGGGCATCGCTCCCACAGTACAATAGGTGCCACGCTCATCTTCTTAGTGTACGTCATCGTCACTGTAGTGAGCATTTTGGTGGGAGGCTATCTTCCTAAATACTTCATCGAGCGACGCGGAATGGAAGCCTATTCTGGCCGTCTTCGCGCCATGTTCTTCTTTGCCCTGCTTCCTGTCTTCGCTCTTCTGGCTCAGCCGCTGGGACAAGTTAGTGTATGGTTAACCGCCATAGTCATCGGCTTGGCGGGTGCAGGTCATCAAGCCTGGTCCGCGAATCTGTACAGCACCGTCGGCGACATGTTCCCCAAGAGCGCTATCGCAACAATCACGGGCATTGGAACAATGACGGGAGGAATTGCTTCCTTCCTCATTAATCAGGGGGCTGGTCTCTTCTTTGATTACAGCGCAGCCCGAGGCTCTGCCTTCCAAGTACTGGGATTTGAAGGAAAAGAAGCAGCCTATATGATAGTATTCTGCTATTGCGCCGTAGCATACCTGATTGCATGGGCCTGCATGAAGACCCTCGTTCCGAGGTACAAAAAAGTTGAAATCTAAATAATTTAAGTTTCTGGAGTTATAAGATGGAGTTAAATCGGGAGTTATGCGCTTTGCGCAGGAAGTAAAGCCAGCAGCTGGCTGGACGATAGAGTTGGATACTGTCTGCCTATATGGTATTGTCCTTTTATAACTTCCATTTTAACTTCAAAAAATATAAATACCTATATACTTATGATGAAGAAAACATGGCGTTGGTTCGGACGCAAGGATAAAATAACACTCGACATGTTGCGTCAGATAGGCGTCGAAGGCATTGTGACAGCTCTTCACGATATTCCTAACGGTGAGATTTGGACAGTCGGGAAAATCATGGAGCTGAAAGAATACATCGAGAGCTTTGGTCTGCGATGGAGTGTCGTAGAAAGTCTTCCTGTATGCGAAAGCATAAAATATGGCGGCCCCGATCGTGATGAATTAATCGAGAAATACAAGGTTTCTCTTACCAATCTGGGCAAGTGCGGCATACACACCATCTGTTACAACTTTATGCCAGTTCTCGACTGGGCTCGTACCGACCTCGAGAATCCCAACGGCAATGGCACATCCAGTCTTTACTTCAACCATGCCGAGTTTGCCTACTTCGATTGTCAGATTCTCAAACGTACTGGTGCAGAAGCAGACTATACAGAAGAAACGCTTGCCAAGGTTGAGGAAATGAAAAAGATCTTTACCCCTGAAGACGAGCATCGTCTGGTGGATAATATCATCGTTAAAACCCAAGGCTTTGTAAATGGCAACATCAAGGAAGACGACGAGAAACCCGTCGAGATATTCCGTTCCCTGCTCCAACTCTACAAGGATATCACTCCCGAGAAACTACGTCAGAATATGAAGTACTTTCTCGAGGCCATCATGCCGGTCTGCGATCAGTGGGACATGAATATGTGTGTGCATCCAGACGACCCACCCTTGCAGATTCTTGGCTTACCGCGTATTGTCACTTGCGACAAAGACATAGAGTGGTTCCTGAATGCTGTTCCCAACGAGCATAACGGTCTTACCTTCTGTGCCGGTTCTCTCAGTGCCGGCGCACATAATGATGTACCGGCCTTGGCAGAGAAATACGCCAAGCGTACTCATTTTGTCCATCTGCGCAGCACGAATGTTTTCCCCAATGGCGACTTCAAGGAGGCCAGCCATCTTGGAGGAAGAGCCAATATCATTGAGCTGGTGCGCATTTTCCAACGTCAGAAGCCAGGACTACCCATGCGTGTCGACCATGCTCCCCTCATGTTAGGAGACGAGAAGATGGGCTATAATGCCGGTTATAGCTTCCACGGACGTATGCTGGCTTTGGGGCAGGTAGAGGGCGTGATGGCAGTTGTAGATAACGAATTAGGAATCAAGTAAATACATAAAATATGAAGAATCTGTTTGATATTAAGAATAATGTGGTTGTCATCACTGGCGGAACAGGTGTCTTAGGAAGCGAGATAGGTAAGTATCTGGCCTTGCAAGGTGCACACGTGGCGCTGCTGGGGCGTAAGGAGGAAGTCGGAAAGGAGATTGTGGCCGACATCCAAAAACAAGGTGGCGATGCTATGTTTATGCAATGCGATGTGATGAGTCAGGAATCATGCGAGAACGTATGTAAGACTGTTTTGGATAAATACGGAAAGGTTGATGCCCTGCTGAATGCCGCGGGCGGCAACATGCCCGGAGCCACCATCAGTCCTACAGGAACATTTTTCGATGTACGTATCGAGGAGTTCCAGAAAGTGCTCAACGTCAACCTTACCGGTACCGTCATCCCCACTCAGGTTTTCCTGAAGCCCATGGTAGAGGCTGGCAAGGGCAGCATAGTCAACTTCAGCAGTATGGCAGCCTTCCGTCCTATGACCCGTGTGATGGGCTATGCAGCAGCGAAGGCAGGTATCAGCAATTTCACAGCCTTCTTGGCCAACGAGGTTGCCAAGAAGTTTACGCCTGGCATACGTGTCAATGCAATTGCCCCGGGCTTCTTCCTCACCAACCAGAATCGTGCCCTGCTGACCAACCCCGATGGCAGCCTTACGGAACGTGGTGCAGACGTAATCCGTCAGACCCCCTTCCAACGCTTTGGTAAGCCCGAGGAACTCTGTGGCACCATTCATTATCTTATTAGCGAGGCATCCGATTTCGTAACCGGAACAGTAGCTGTTGTAGATGGCGGATTCAATGCTTTTGCCATGTAATAACCTTAAGAAAAATAATACCTTATGAAAGCTTTCATGAACAACAACTTCCTGCTTCAGACCGAAACAGCACAGAAGCTGTTTCACGAGCAGGCAAAGCACCTTCCAATAATAGATTACCACTGCCACCTCAATCCCAAGGAAGTGGCAGAGAATCATCGTTTCAGTTCCATTACCGAGTTATGGCTTGGTGGCGACCATTACAAGTGGCGTGCTATGCGCAGTAATGGTGTAGATGAAAAGTATATCACGGGCAATGCCTCTGACTGGGAGAAGTTCCAGAAGTGGGCCGAAACAGTCCCCTACTGTATGCGCAATCCGCTATACCACTGGACTCACCTCGAGCTACGCACGGCCTTTGGCATCAACAAGTTACTGAATCCCACTACGGCACGCGAGATATTTGACGAGTGTAACGAGAAGCTGCAGCAGCCTGAATTCTCGGCCCGTGGCCTCATGCGCCATTATAACGTAGAAGTTGTATGCACTACAGACGACCCAGCCGATACGCTGGAATATCACCAAGCCTACGCCAACGAAATGGCAAGTGGCAAATGTTCAAGTGATCAATGTTCTAAGATGCTTCCTGCCTGGCGTCCCGATAAGGCGATGGCTATCGAAAATACCGAGGCCTATAGAGCCTATATAGATAAGTTGGGAGCATCTGCAGGACGCAATATCTCCAGCTACAACGACCTCTTAGATGTCCTTCAGCAACGGCACGATTTCTTTGCCTCTCAGGGCTGCCGATTGTCCGATCACGGCATCAACGAGTTCTACGCCGAGGAGTTTACCGAATCAGAGATAAAGCAAATCTTCCAGAAGGTGATGAGCGGCCATCAGGCTACTGCCGACGAAGTAGACAAATTCCGCTCAGCCCTCCTTCTCGAGTTCGCCCGTCAGGATGCCCGTGCCGGTTGGACGCAGCAGTTCCACTATGGTGCTATGCGAAACAATAATTCTCGAATGTTCAAACAGTTAGGACCAGATACCGGATATGATAGTATAGGTACTTGGAACACAAGTTTACAGCTTTCTCGTTTCCTCGACAAGTTGGATATTGAGGGGCTATTGGCCAAGACCATCCTATATTGCCTCAACCCATCCGATAATGAAATGATTGCCACAATGCTTGGCAATTTCCAGGAAGGCCCCACACCCGGCAAGATTCAGTTCGGTAGTGGATGGTGGTTCAACGATCAGCTGGATGGTATGGAGCGCCAGATGAATGCCCTCAGCGTTCTGGGATTGCTCAGTCGCTTCGTGGGTATGCTCACCGACAGCCGTTCCTTCCTCTCCTATCCCCGCCACGAGTATTTCCGCCGCCAGCTCTGTAATATGATAGGTCAGGATGTCGAGGACGGCAAGCTGCCAGCCGAGGAGATGCCCTTCATAGAACAAATGGTCAGAGACATTTCTTATTATAATGCCAAAAGATATTTTAACTTCTAACATAGAATTGTTTCCTCTCACACAAGAGGAACTGCATAGCATACTCTCCACCGCTCTCTACAGAGGTGGAGAGTATGCTGATATATTCCTCGAGGACACGCGCATTAGCAGTCTCGAGCTGCAGGACGGCACTGTCAGTCAGGCGCAGCAACTTATGCTTTACGGAGCCGGCATACGTGTCGTGCAAAGCACGCAGACGGGCTATGCCTACACCATGGACCTCTCTCCTGAAGCCATGCACCAGGCAGCGCGCTTTGCCGGCAGTATCCACAGTTCAGGCTGTTCCACAGAGATTCCCCCACTCCGTCCTACGCCCGTCCTTTCGCCAGAGACACCTATGCTCCAGCCCGATGCTTCCAAAGGTATCCTGCTTTCTATCGACCAACGGGCACACGAGATCAGCCCCCTTGTCGTACGTGTAAAGGCCACCATAGCCCAACGTATGCAGAACATACAATTCATCAACTCTGAAGGCACAGGCTTCGCTGATCGCCGACCGCGCACAACGCTCTTCATCTCTGTTGTCGTACAGAAGGATGGAAAGACACAGATGGGTTTTGGTAGCCGTATGTACCAACGGGGAGCCGAATTTATTACCACCGAACATACAGAGCGACTCCTGCAGGAAACCATTGCACAGGCTCTTTTCCTTTTCGATGCTAAGCAGATTGAAGGTGGAGAGATGCCTGTCGTGTTAGCTGCAGGGAGCAGTGGCATCCTCATGCACGAGGCTATAGGTCACGCCTTCGAGGCCGATTTCATTCGCACTGGCGAGAGTATATTTTCAAGCAAATTAGGCCAGCGTATCTGCGATAGCCATATCACCATTGTCGATGATGGTACTCAACCCTACGACGCAGGCATGCTCCGCTTTGATGATGAGGGAACGCCAGGGCAAAGAACCGTATTGGTTGACAAGGGCATACTCAATAGTTATCTTCACGATCGCATCAGTGCCCGTTATTACGGCGTAAAACCTACAGGAAATGGCCGTCGAGAGAGTTTCCGCCACATGCCCCTCCCGCGTATGCGCAGCACCTATATGTGCGCAGGCGAAGCAACAGAAGAGGATATCATACACAACGTAAAGCGCGGTATCTATGCACAGACCTTCACCAACGGACAGGTACAAATCGGAGCCGGTGACTTCACCTTTTTCATGAAGAAAGGCTGGCTCATCGAGGATGGGCACTTCACCACACCGCTCCGCGATATGAACATCATCGGTAATGGCCCTCAAGCGCTTCAGCACATCAGCATGGTAGCCAACAACCTGCAGATTGACCATAGCGCCGGTATGTGTGGTAAAGGCGGTCAGCGTGTAGGTGTTAGTCAAGGCCTTCCCACCGTTCTTGTTGACAAGTTGGTAGTTGGGTAGTATAGTTTAACTGAAGTTTCGGAAGTAAAAATAAAAGTTAAATTGGAAGTAAAAAGGGAAGTTATAGGGGAAGTTAGGCCAGCATGCTGGCTGGACGATAGTTCTACACGTGTAGATAGTATTATCCAATTTAACTTCCATGAGCGTAGCGAGTTAACTTCCTGTTTTAACTTCATCTTATAACTCCATAAACTTAAATAGTTTTGAGTATAGATAATCATGAATATATTATATTGGGCTGCTGAGGAGATAAAGCATATTTGCGGAAATATTGATTTCAAATTAGTCCTAATGCATAACAACGAGGACAACATCAACATCCGTAACGGAGAGATTGAGAAGATGCTGCACGCATCGGCCACCTCGCTGGCCATCAACCTGCTAATCGACGGACGCGACGGTTTTTTCTACACCAATAATACGCGGCCAGAAGCCCTTAGACAGTTCATCCGCAATGCAGCAGAGACCACACGTATGCTCCAGCCCGACGAGTCGCGTACACTGGCCGATCCTGCACGATACTACAAAGGCGGAGGACCCGACCTCCGTAATTTCGATGCCACGCTCTCTACTATAGATCCCTCCGAGAAGCTTCGTATCTCACAGCAGAACAACAGGGAGGGTATGCAGCTCTGCCCCGACCTTATCAGTTTCCAGACACACTATACCGACCGCCAGCATCAGGCCCATTACCTCATCAGCAACGGATTTCAGGGAACAGAGCATAGCAGCCGGTGCACCCTCACCAGTATCGCAACGGTTGATGGTAAGGACGGCCAGCATCCTGCAGACGGATGGGGCGAGACGCGCATCTTCTTCACCGACATGCCACAGGAAGGCATAGCACGCATAGCCATAGACCGCACCCTGCGCAAGATAGGAAGCCGCCCCACCCGCAGCGGACAGTACCAGATGATTCTCGAGTCGCCCATAGTAGGCAGTTTCCTCCAGCCCATCCTCAATGCCATGAACGGCCAGCAGGTGCATGGTAAGATGTCCTTCCTGGCAGACAAGTTGCACAAGAGGATACTATCGCCCTTGGTTAGCATCATCGACAACCCGCTCATCCCCGGCACCCGTGGTGCATGCTATTTCGATTACGACGGAGTGGCCACCCAGCCTCGCAGCCTCTTCACCGAGGGCGTGCTGGACACCTTCTTCATAGATACCATCTTTGCCAAGAAACTGAACATGGCGCCAACCACACAGGGCACGCACCACCTTATCATGCAAAGCGGAGATAAGACCTTGCAGCACCTTCTTTCCGAAGCTCGTAATGCCATCTTGGTAACCGATTTCAATGGTGGTAACTGCGACCCTTCCACAGGTAACTTCTCCTATGGCATAGAAGGATTGCTTGTTCAGGACGGGCAGATTATTCAGCCCATTAGTGGGATGAACATAACTGGTAATATACTGGATGTTTGGCAGCGTGTATCGGCTCTGGGTAACGATATCGACCCATGGGAGACAGAGCTTCTGCCCAGTGTGGTCTTCGATGATGTCAGTTTTGGTGGTCTCTAAGCCATCTTCTCGCAGAAAGCCTTATACGAAGTCTCCAGTCGCGCCAGTTCGAAGGGTTTCAGTTGCAGCGAGAAGGTCCCCTTCAGTTCTTCCAGTCCGAAGTAAGCCTTCATCAAGCTTGCCAGATTGAAAGAGAGCCCGTCGCCCCGCTTCATCAGGTAATAGGCTATCCTCAGCAGATAGTCCCGCTCGTGCTCTATGTAGCGCAGCGAGGAAAACAGCACAAAGGCGCAAGGCAAAGTATTAACCTTTATCAGATACGGGATCCACTCACTGGCTTCCATTGAGAAACACAGAAAGAGATACCTAACCTGCTCTTCGTCTTTCAAATGTGGTAACAGGAACTGAACTGTCTTCTGTTGGTCTATCTCATTCATTATATGGCAAAGGTTCTTAAACCCATCATCCTGTATGCTCGCCTCATTCTTCTCTATCCGTTGCACCAAACCTTTCAGCATAACTACAAGAAAAACCTTTGAATTGTGTTTCAGCAATACAGTAAAAAGTCTCCAGAAACTCTCAGTAGTCATTTCCAGGGCATATCTCTCGCCCAACATATACACAGCTGTACGGAACTGAGAATTCGAAAAAGAATCCAGCACTTCCAACAATACGTCAAATTCTTCCTGGCAGACAACAGAACTTATCCTTCTGTCAATCTGCACGCTATAATGTACATCCCTTATCACTTGTCTTCTATCTTATTCATATTAAGAACACCTATATAAAGCAATCCTTGCCCCAGATAATAGGGAATCATAATTAGTAAGTGCGCATGAGGCATACGCTGCACGAACAAATGTGTGCCCAATATAAAATCAGAAACAACAAAGAATGTGGCGCCCAACATCAGAGCGATATTTCTATGCCTGAGAGCAGAATAGCACATTCCCAACAACAGGACCGCATAAAAAAGTATCCCAGACGCAATAATCTTATCCTCCACCCTGGGAATAATCCTGTACATAGCTATGCCGTATACCATTAATACGAGCAACAAGAATTGTGTTCTTACATACTTGGGCCAACTAACCTTGGGAGGCATCAGAAGAGTCAATAGTACAATGTAAACAATTTGGGCAAGAGCAAAAAAGCCAATCTGAGGAAATAGCTTATTCTGCCATCCCATTACATCACCCAGAAAAGAGAAGAAAAGTGCAAGCGAGAGAACCCATTGCTTTTTATATAGCGCACACACTGTAAGCCATGCTAGAGGCATAATCATTAATGAAGGATAATGCACAGGCATAAAATCCAACAGCGAAAGAAAGATATAGACCATAATGGTCAAGACAATTTGTCGCAACACGAAATCTTCAATTACAACTTACAGAGGCAAAAATACAAATAAATCTTAATATCATGATAGGTTATAGTAAAAAATAAAGAGGTTACAAAACCTCATAACCTACTGATTTCCAATTAAGAGCGATAGACGGGACTCGAACCCGCGACCCTCGGCTTGGGAAGCCAATGCTCTACCAACTGAGCCACTATCGCATGCACTAAGACGATGCAAAATTACAGTTTTTTCTGCATTTACACAAGAAATCGTATTAGTTTTTTTATTTGGCAGCATGAGTCCACCATGCATCGTTCTCATCATTAGGGGAATGCTGCTTGGCATTTCCCTGCACACTTCCGTTGCGAACACGCGAAAGTGTCTCGGGAGTCATCTGCAGGAAACTGGCGATATGTACCATAGGAGCACGCAGGATAATCTCTGGCTTCTCGCGTAACAATCGCTCATAACGCTCGGTAGCGTTCTCAAACCGCTGACTGTCAGCATGCTCTTGGCTACTGATTGCTACATGCTCAAGGATTTTACGATAAAGCATGTCTATCTCTTGATTTCGAACGAGCAGATTATTAAGGTCGTCATAGGGAATGGCATACAATTTAGTATTCTCTAATGCCTCGACTATTAGGCGGCTCGGTTCTTGTTTAAGGAAACTTTCTATACAGAAAACTATACGACCCTCAAAACTGAAGTGCTCTGTAACGTCTTTTTTGTTTTTGTAATAAAACTGGCGAACCATTCCTTTATCGACAAAATAAAGATTTCGGCAAACCTGTCCTTCCTGTAATATAGTATCGCCTTTCTGAAATTTCATAGGCACTAGGATACTTCCCAAAATCTGGACGGCAGGTGGCGTTAGCGTACAGTAGATTCGGGATATCTCTCGTGCAATGTCTCTTCTTCTATCCATTATGGTATTATTTTAGGGTAAAGGGATAATGAGGGCGAACTAGTCAAGTTTCAAGACTGCCAAGAAGGCTTTCTGAGGAACTTGGACATTACCTATCTGTTTCATACGTTTTTTTCCCTTCTTCTGCTTTTCAAGCAGTTTACGCTTACGGCTAACATCGCCACCATAACATTTGGCAAGCACATCCTTGCGGACCTGTTTGACCGTCTCTCGGGCAATAATCTTAGCACCGATAGCTGCCTGAATGGCTATATCGAACTGCTGACGAGGAAGGAGTTCTTTAAGTTTCTCACACATACGACGACCAAAAGTCTCGGCATTGTCTACATGTGTAAGGGTACTAAGCGCATCAACAGGTTCCCCATTCAGTAAAATATCCATTTTTACCAATTTGCTAGGACGGAAGCCCGACTGATGGTAATCAAAAGAAGCATAGCCTTTGCTGATGCTCTTGAGTTTATCGTAGAAATCGATTACTATTTCTCCTAATGGCATGGCATACTGAATCTCTACCCGGTTACCACTTATGTATTCTTGCTTTAGCAATTCGCCACGTTTACCAAGGCAGAGTGTCATGATATTACCGATATAGGCTGTATGCGTGATGACGGTAGCATGAATATATGGTTCTTCTATATGGTCGATAAGAGTCGCATCAGGCATGCCTGACGGATTATGAACCTCTTTAACCTCACCCTGCTTATCATATACAAGGTACGACACGTTGGGGACGGTGGTAATAACGTCCATATTGAACTCGCGGTCTAAGCGCTCTTGAATAATCTCCATGTGCAACAGACCAAGGAATCCGCATCGGAAGCCAAAGCCCAATGCCACGGAACTTTCGGGTTGGAAAGTGAGACTGGCATCGTTGAGCTGTAACTTTTCGAGGCTGGCACGCAAATTCTCAAAATCCTCAGTCTCGATGGGATAGACACCCGCAAAGACCATCGGTTTCACTTCTTCAAATCCGGCAATAGCCTCCTTACAGGGATTCTCGACAGTAGTAATGGTATCGCCAACCTTAACCTCGGTGGCTGTCTTAATTCCTGAAACAATGTAGCCAACGTCTCCACAGTGAAGAACTTTACGAGGTACCATATCCATCTTGAGCACACCTATCTCCTCAGCCTTATACTCTTTTCCGGTATTGATAAACTGTACCTGGTCGCCACTCTTAATGCTACCATTTACGATCTTGAAATAGGCAATAATGCCACGAAAAGAGTTGAAAACAGAGTCGAAGATAAGAGCTTGAAGGGGAGCATTCTCATCACCTTTAGGACAGGGAATTCGTTCCACAACAGCCTGAAGGATATCCTCAACGCCCATACCCGTTTTTCCGCTAGCACGAATTATCTCCTCGTGCTTACAGCCGATAAGTTCTACTATCTCATCTTCCACTTCTTCGGGCATAGCATTGGGCATATCACACTTGTTGATTACGGGAATAATTTCCAGATCGTGATCAATAGCCATATACAAGTTGCTGATAGTCTGTGCCTGAACACCCTGGGTAGCATCCACAACAAGTAAAGCACCCTCACAGGCAGCAATGCTGCGAGAAACTTCATAGGAAAAGTCTACATGTCCCGGCGTATCGATTAGATTAAGGACATAATTCTCTCCGTTGAAGTTATATTCCATCTGAATAGCATGACTCTTGATTGTGATACCACGTTCTTGCTCCAGATCCATATCATCAAGCATCTGTCCCTTAGTTACCTCTATGGTGTGGGTATATTCCAGAAGACGGTCGGCAAGTGTGCTCTTTCCGTGGTCGATATGGGCGATGATACAGAAATTTCTTATATGTTGCATTAAACTGTCTATTCGAATATATATATTTCAGGATTGCAAAAGTACAAAAAAGTTGGAGAACTGCAAAAGATAGGTCGGAATTTCTTGGCATATTCACAACTTTTCAGTACCTTTGCGATGAAAAATTATTTCATAAAACAAAGATTATGGATGCACAGTTAATAAAAGAGTGTGAGGAAAAGGCACTATCTTGGCTGAACTCTCCCTATTATGATGATGAGACAAAGGCTGAAATAAAGGCCATGTTGGATAACGAAGACAAGAATCCCCTAGTAGATGCTTTCTATCAGAGTCTGGAATTTGGTACCGGTGGTTTGCGCGGCATTATGGGTGCCGGCACCAACCGCATGAACAAATACATTGTAGGTATGGCTACTCAGGGATTTGCCAACTACATCAATAAAGCCTTCCCAGGGGGTGGCAAGAGCGTAGTTGTAGGCCATGACTGTCGCAACAACGGTCGGATGTTTGCCGAAAGCGTGGCTGACATCTTTAGTGCCAACGGCATCAAGGTATATTTATTTGAAAGCCTCCGCCCTACCCCTGAAATCAGTTTTGCCATCCGTCAGTTGGGAGCTGTTGCCGGTGTAAATGTAACAGCTAGTCATAACCCACGCGAATATAATGGTTACAAGGCTTACTGGAGCGACGGTGCACAAGTATTGGCTCCTCATGATACTGGTATCATAGAGGAAGTTAATAAGGTAAAGATTGAAGATGTAAAGTTTGAAGGCAACAAGGACCTTATCACCATCATAGGCGGCGAAATGGACTACGACTACATGATGGCCGTAAAAGAGGCTATGGTAGATCAGGATGTTATCATGCGCCAAAAGGACCTGAACATTGTTTACAGCCCCATGCACGGAACAGGGCGCGTTATCGTGCCCCTTTGTCTGCGCAGCTGGGGATTTCAGAATATAAATGTTGTGCCAGAGCAGATGGTTATAGATGGTAACTTCCCCACAGTGGTTAGCCCGAACCCAGAGAATGCCGAGGCTATGACACTGGGCATGAAACTGGGTACGAAACTGAATGCCGACCTGGTAATTGCTTCCGACCCCGATGCTGACCGTCTGGCGATTGTCTGCCGCGACCCCAAGGGCGATTGGATAATCATCAACGGAAACCAGACGGCCATGATGTTTTGTTATTACATCATCAACATTGTAACCACCGAGGTAATTGCAAAGATGGCCGAAAAGAACCACGTGGAACTGCGCGACTGCTATACAGGCTTTAAATGGATTGCCCGCGAGATCGCCATAAGTGAGGGCAAACAGAAATATATTGGCGGAGGTGAAGAAAGTTTCGGTTTCTTACCTTATGATAAGGTACGCGACAAGGATTCACCAGCTTCAATCTGCCTTATCTGTGAGATAGCAGCATGGGCTAAGGATCAGGGCAAGACACTATATGATTTACTGATGGACATCTATCTTGAGTATGGCTTCAGCTACGAACACACCATCAACGTAGTAAAGCCTGGCAAGACTGGTGCTGATGAGATTAAGGCTATGATGGAAAACTTCCGCGCTAACCGTCCAAAAGAGATTGCTGGCAGTAAAGTTGTATTGACACGAGACTTTAAAACGCTTAAAAAGTATGATGCATTAGGCAATGAGTCACCTTTAGTAATGCCTGCGACCAGCAACGTGCTGCAATACTTCTGCGAGGATGGCACCAAGGTAAGCGTCCGTCCCAGTGGTACAGAACCCAAGATTAAATTCTATTTAGAACTGAAGGATACCATGGGTTGCGCTAACTGCTACCAAGGTTGCGTAGAACGAGCCAAGGCTAAGGTAGAAGAAGTTAAGAAGTCATTGGGCATCTGATTTCCATTGAACATTGAATACTAGTTCTGTGATCAAATATCTAGCATATTGCCAAGGGGATATTCTTCTCACAAAAGAGGGGAGTATCCCCTTTGGCATGGAGCCTCCCATCCCACTCAAAGAATGGAATTTCATTACCACATTGCACTCTGGAGCCGATGACATTAAAATTATCCGACTGGATAATCCTGTCGTCGGCCAAGAAGGGATTCAGATGGTTGGTTTACGTAAAACACATGCCATTCTTAACACCGAAGATTACCAACTGGCAGGAAAGGGAGCCGAGCTGTTGTATTGGGACCAGAACACACGCTTCTGTGGTGTCTGTGGGGGTACAAACAAATGGATGACTGACATCAGCAAGAAGTGTACAGAGTGTGGAAAAGAATGGTGGCCATCAGCAGCAACAGCTATTATTGTACGCATTCAGCATGACGACTGCATCCTGCTAGTCAGGGCTCGCAACTTCAAAGGAAACCATTATGGCTTGGTAGCTGGCTTTTTAGAGACCGGAGAATCACTGGAGCAATGTGTAGTGCGTGAAGTACGCGAGGAGGTAGGCATTAAAATAAAGAATCTGCGTTATTTTGGCAGCCAACCATGGCCCTACCCCTTTGGATTGATGGTTGGATTTACGGCTGATTATGACGAAGGAGAACTGAGCCTACAGAAAGAAGAACTCTGCGAAGGCGGATGGTTCAAGCGCGACAAGACTGGCTCTCTAAAGTCTAAGGTCTAAAGTCTAAAGTCTAAGGTCTAATAAACTTCTTCCCTTCCTTTATTACAATGCCCTTTTGTTGTTGAGAGTTGACTATACGTCCTGCTAGGTCGTAAAAGCCATTTCCGAGTTTTTCACTTATCGCTCTTTCACCTTTCACTTCACCGATTCCATCATAATAATCAGGCAAAGGTTGGTATAGGAGAGAGAAGTTGTCGAAGCAGCACCAACTGTTGCCATTATTTTTATCGCACTTTAGGCCGAATCGCAACGCTCCTTTCTCTTGCAACGTATAAGCCACCTCATTCTGATAACAGCCCTCAGCAAAACGGATTCCGGCCGCACGCATACTATGGGGATAGCCATTCTGATTATCAACAGAGCCATACTGGGCTGCCTCAGGCCATTTTTCAGCATATAGGGACTTCAGTTTTTTAACCTTATTATTTACATACAAATAAGCCAATATATTTTCTTTGCCTGATTTGTAAGCGGCGCCACCGTCATTACCACCAGTACGGTAGAAGGCATTGCAACGTACAGTATATACACCAGGTCGCATGCCAGAAAGTGATTGGTACATGTCAAAAGGCTTATTGTATTCCTCACCACAACCATCCCGATACGTAGGTTCACCCAGCCATCCTTCTTTAGTTGAGAAATCATAGTTCGTTATAAAGAGTGTCATATCTAAATATTCTCCCTCCTTAGGTACTGCAGAGGAAGCTTTAAGATAAGTTGTTACTGCTGACTTTAAGTTGTTAAGTGCTGTACTAACCTGAGATTCTGTTGTTGCTTGTGAGAGGGCGGACTCTGAATTTGCAATTTTCTTCACAAATGATGTTAAAGCTGTGGATTCCATACTAACCTCAACATTTTTATTAGCATACGCTTTCCAGAAAACAAACTCCTCACAGAGTGGTAATATCTTAGTTATGGTATTCTGTATATTCTGTGTTTCTGTTAGAATACTCTTAATCTTAGCATCTGTTAAGTCATCCGACTCAGCTCTTGTTATAAGACTTTCAATGTTATTTCTTAACTTATTGGTTATCAGATTATTATTTTTAAGAATATTAAGTTGACATACAACTTCTTCTAATCTTCGGGAAAGTATTGTTTTCTCCCCTACTTTCTCCAAACTCATGTAGTCAATATTAGGCATCCATCCCTTTTCGTTATAGAGTTCTATACGGTTGGAACCAGCCTTTAGGTGAAGTGTCATATTATACTCTTTAAAAGCCACCCAACTAGATGTGTTTATATTTATGGTGCCAATATCTTCTCCGTTCAAAGCAACAGCTAACGAACGAGTCTCAGCAGAACTTCCGCTAAAATGAACCGTATAGTCTGCTTCTTCTGTAACATAAACATCACGCCACACCAACGAGTTGCTTCTCTTACCGCCAAGCCAACTTGCAAATGCACCTCCACTCGCAGCAGAATTAGTCTCATAGATAGCAGAACCAACTGACTGATTGTTGTAGATTTCCTGATAATCATGCATAAAACCTGTCTCTGCCTCGTAGATATATCGGTCCAATCGGCCTTCAGCTTCCAGCTTATATATACGTGTACCATGTGGCGGGACGACAACAGATAGAGAGCCATACATTTCTCCTAAGTCCTGATGTTCAAACAGGTCGCGCACTTTCACCCTACCGCTTAAATCAACCTCGCTGAAGCAGACACACATCTCCTGCTCTCTGTCAGATGGATTGTAGAGTGCTACTGCACGAATGTTACCGTGAAGAGTAAGAATATCTTTCACAAGAACATATGTCTCACCTACATGCTGCACCACATAAGCCTGCAGGCCTAATGGATCTTGGTTTAAGGAAATCAACTCGGGGTTCTTTAATAATGCCAACGGGCGCTCCTTAATAGTTGACATATTACAACCTATTAACAAAGGGCTGGACATAATACACCACATACCGAAGTGCGTTTTGTCCTCCTCCTCTGTCATAGAGCGGCCGACTTCCAACATATCCATATCATTATAACAGCCTTCATAGCAGTATGCAGAAAGATACAGGTTCTCTGCAAGGATTCCTTTTACGGATGCCCATCCATCGTATATGTCACCTGTTGTACGCCATGAAGTGGAGATGTCGTGGCACCATGTACCCGGGTATGCCCATCTGCACAGGTTATAGCGAACGTCACGCCCTGTATTTGCTATGGCTTTATGAATAGCAGTGTATTGCTCCTGCTCGTTCAGTCTGGCATGATTGCCTCCACAATAGTCCACCTTAATAAAATCAAATTCCAGTTCTTTGAAATAATAGTCGGCATCCAACTGTTCATAGCCATACATTCCTACATTAGTATTCTGCGTATCGCCGTTACTGATGCTACCGCATGTGCAGTCGCCTGCATCGCTATATATACCTGCCTTCAAACCTTTGGAATGGATATAATCACTTACCACCTTCAAACCGTTGGGGAAACGCTGTGGATGAATCCTTACTTTACCGTTGGGCAAACGACCATACTGAAAGCCATCATCAATGTTTATGTATTGGTAGCCAGCATCTTTCAATCCTTGAGAGACCATAGCATCGGCTTGTCCTTTAATAATATTCTCAGATATATTAACTGAAAAAGTATTCCATGAGCTCCATCCCATGGTTGGCCCCTCAACTTGAGCACTCATCCCAAGAGTATAACTATACAAAAATAAAACCGTAAGAAGGTTCTTTAAAACGGATTTAGTAATCATCATTAATATATTTTTTTGTCAGCATATCGTAGTGAAGAGCTTCCAATTCCTCCAACGTAAGGTTGTTCACTGTTCGCTCAATTTTCTTTATTAGTTCTTCTCTGCGAAATTCTTCAAGGTAATTGTTTGATTTATTATCTCCCATTATGACATTTCAATTTTGATGTTTTTTATTGAAGTTCCCACAAAAGTACAAAGAAATCCTGAATGGTCAAAAGAATCCATGAAAAAACGAAAACATAACCTGTTCATATAACTATATTACCTGAGAAAATGATGTATCATAGCTGTTTTTTCAAATAAATTATCCATAGGTACTAGTATTTAGGGAAAAAAGTGTACCTTTACAAACCCTAATGGATATATAATGAAACAATTTATATTAATACTTATTACTGTCATTTGCATTATTCCTGTTAATGCGAGTGATAATTTTGTACGTGTTACCGGAACAAAACTTCTTGCACGCGATGGTCAAAAATTAGTTCTTCGCGGAACAAACTGTGGCAACTGGATGGTACGTGAGCCATATATGATGAACACCTCGGGGAATCTGGACCGCCAATTCAAGTTTGACAAGATGATTGCTGATATATGCGGGGAAGACAAGGTCGAAGAGTTCGACAAGCTATGGATGGACAACAACTTTTGCGAGGAAGACATGAAATTCCTATCGGAACAGCACTTCAACACCTTACGTGTTCCTATGCATTACAAATACTTTACCTTACCCATAGAAAAGGAACCCATTGAAGGAAAACAAACTTGGCTGCAGGAGGGTTTTGACCGTATTGATTCTATGTGTATATGGGCAGAACGCTATAACATTTTGCTTATCCTTGATATGCATGCTTGCCCTGGCGGTCAGTCTTCTGGAGATATCTGTGACTACGATTCAAGCAAACCTTCGTTATGGGAAAGTGAAGCAAACCGCACGAAACTTACTGCTTTATGGCAAAAAATAGCCGAACGATATAAAGACCAGAAGTGTGTAGCTGCTTATGACCTTATCAACGAAACCAACTGGACATTAGCTAACAGCAACAAATTGTTATGGGACACTTTTAAGAACATCATCAAGGCTATACGTGAGGTTGACACCAATCATATCGTTATTTTAGAAGGGAATTCATACAGCAACGACTACAGTGGTTTCCCCTCGACAAAGATGGACACTAAGATGGTTTTACAGTACCATCGTTATGGAGTATACAACACAAAAAGTCAGGTACAAAACATGGCTGATATGGCTAGTAAATACAATTGCCCTATATATATAGGAGAATTTGGAGAAAATAGCAACTCTTGGACTGCTGATTGCGTACGTCTCTATGATGAAGCAATGCAATTTGCCGGATGGACATGCTGGCCGATGAAGAAAAGTAACATCAATACCATTCTGCAAGTGAAAAGAGTAAGCAGCTATGACAATGTCATTAGTCAATGGCAGAATGGAGGGAAGCCTACGTCCACAGCATTGTGGAATGCCTGCAAAGCATGGGCAGAAGCACAGAACATTAGTAAATGTACTGTTCGTAAAGATTACATTGATGTGCTCATACGCCGGCCATATGATGACACCTGCATTCCATTTACTGCCTACCAGACAGGTGACTATGTATATGCAGCACACTATGACATGGGAGCGCAGGGCAAAGCGTACTGGGACTCAGACGATGCCTCGTATCAGTATAACGGCGAGGATTTTACTTCGTGGCAGAAAGGATGGGTATATAGGAATGATGGCGTAGATGTATACAGTGGCCCTAACGATATCAGGAGCTGTGGATATTACGTAGGAGAAACCAAGGACGGTGAATGGCTCCAGTACACAATCGAGAATCCCGATGAACCTGCTAGCTGGCAGTTGCAACTGCGTTATGCCATAAACTCGGGTACATCCACCGTTCGCATTACAGCAAACGACCGACCAGTGACGACATCTACAAAACTCTCATCAACTGGAGGCTATACAACATGGGCAACAAAGACTTTCAATGACATTATCCTGCCAAAGGGAACCTTACGCATTCGCATTTATATCGAGAAAGGAGGACTTAACTTAAACTGGTTACGCATTAGTAACAAGAAAATTGCTACTGAGCAAGAACTCGCAAGTTTAGAACCCGATACAGACGAAGGGCGTAACCGGTTAATTAATGGCAATTGCGAATACCAGGGTGCCTGGCAGACCGCAGCACTGGCATCTATAAACAACGCCAAGTATGTCTGGAACTCAATCGCCAACACCCCTTCTAACGGCAATGAAGGGGCTCTAACCATTTCAAATTCACGCAGCAAAGCACTCAACACTGTGATGTACCAACCAGTAGAAGTCGTCGCAGGGCACACCTATGCTGCCGATGTAGCTGTACGAGGTGCTAGTAGCAACGGGGATTTCTGGATACAAGCTTTCATGGTTACGGACAAGCCTAAGGACTATGCAGATGTAGGTTTGGAAGAAGCTAATACCATAGGTCAACTTAATTCGTGGAAAGATGCGACCCTAGCCAATTATAACGGCATAATGTCTGCCAAAGCTAAGGCCGGTACCAACCATACTACAGGCGTAATGAAATGGAAAGCCAAAATCACAGGCACTGTCTATTTTGCGTTAAAAGTGGGAACTAACAAAACTTCTTTCAACTACTCTTTTGATAATTTCATACTAACAGACCTTACCGCTATATCTGAAACAGCTATAGATGTAGTTAATACAGACGATGTACTCTACTCTCTTAAAGGATCCATCCTCTCGTTAGAAAAAGGAAGCCACGCCTATAACACGAGGGGGCAGAGCGTAGGAGCAGGAGAAAAACAAAGTGGTATTTACATAATTACCAAAGGTAAACATACACAGAAAGTTATGATAAAATAATTTATAAAACAAAAAAGAATAAACCAATGAAAAGAATTAGCCTATTTCTTTTTACGCTTTTCTCTTTTGAGCTAATGCCTGTATCGGCTCAGACAGAGATAAAAACCGTTTCAGGCGTATATGTCGGCGGTCATATTCGAAGAGAAAGACCAAAAACAATTAAGACATTACGCGAGTCAGGCTTTACCTATGTACTACTTTTTAATGTACATGTAGATCCAGACGGTACACTGAAGACAGACGGAGAGATTATCTGTAAGGATGGTGAATACGTATTTCAAAAGCCTCAGCCTAATTACCAAATGGATATTAGGGACTTAAAGACTCCACCAACTAGCATTCAACGAATTGATATAGTCATTGGCGGATGGGGAAATGATTCATACAACAACATCAAAAACCTTATAAACAAAAACGGAACAGGAGTTGGCACCATGCTCTACAAAAATTTTAAAGCTCTAAAAGAGGCTGTGCCTGAAATAGATGCTGTAAATAACGACGACGAACAATGCTATGACCTTGAAACAGGAGCTAAGTTCCATATTATGATGTACGATCTGGGCTACAAGACTACACTGGCTCCATACACCTACAAGTCATATTGGCAGAACCTATGTACAAAAATCCGAGCATCGAGGCCGAAAGCTGTTGACCGTGTGATGGTGCAGTGCTACGATGGTGGTGCAGGGAACGTGAATCAAGTGGGTTCATGGACGTTCAATGGCGTAACAGAACGACATGCAGGGTTGCTAAACTATTCAAATGACTGGAATGTGGACAAGAACATGGCTCAGTTCCAGAAATGGAAAGACGATGGTGTAGCGACAGGAGGCTTTGTATGGGTTTATAACGATGAAACTTGGGACCTAAATGCTTGGGCTTCCGGAATGAACCGTGTATTCAAAGCTGTAGAAGTTCCTGAAGAGGATGCCATGGTTGAAGTATTTAGCGGCATCAATTATACTGGCTATGGTGTTAAATTACCCGTAGGAACGTACACAAAGGCTGACCTTGCTGTATACGGCATAAAGGCAAACGACATAGAATCCTTTAAAATACTGAAGGAAGGTGCCAGTGCCCGCCTGTACAAAAGTGACAATAATATCGGCATTACTACTAGTCAATTGTGCAAAACAGACCGCAAGTCCCTCTCTACCAGCTACAAGAATGCAATTAATAGCATTACAGTGATGTATGAAGACCCTGTAGGTATCAACCGAATAGGGAACGATATTGCCAATGAAGATATTACAGTATATTCCCTTGATGGCAAAATGATTGGCAAGGGCAGAAATGCCATTCGCAACGCATCAAGAGGAAAGACTGTTATTGTAAAAACAGGCAATAAAAGTACGAAAGTTAGAATAAAAGATTGAGAAGGCCATGAGGGAATCAGCAACTGCACCTACTATAACACTCCTTAACAAGATTAAACTTAAGTCAGTAAGAAAAGCAAATTAACGGTCCGATTCCTTTACGTCATACAGTTTCTGAAGCTTCAGAAGTTCCTTGTGGAGGCGCTTTTGAAGCTTCTCTTTACTTGGCTTCCCATAAATATTATGCATTTCGTACGGGTCTGTATTAAGGTCGTACATCTCCCACTGATCTATGACATCTGAAGGGTTTTCTTCAGCACAAGGATAGAAGTGGATAAGCTTATATCCATCCGCTGTACGAATACCATAATGACGCCTAACGCTATGCTCTGCTGGGTACTCGTAGTAATGATAATATAGACTCTGGCGCCAGTTTTTGGGATGCTGTCCCTCTAAAAGAGGAAGAAGGCTAACCCCCTGAATATCTTCTGGGATAGGAGCCCCGGCCAAATCGAGAAAAGTAGGTGCATAATCTATATTCTGTACCATCTCTGTTATATCACCCTTTGCCACAGGTTTACCGTATTTTGTTGGCATACGCATTACCAAAGGTGTGGAGAAGCTCTCTTCGTACATA
>CADAWW010000032.1 GCA_902791675.1 uncultured Bacteroidales bacterium | reverse complement strand
TCCGAAAGGTCTCAGAGACCCGTTACCCTCATTTGCGGCTGCAAAGGTACAACATTTCCGCAAACCGGCAAAACTTTACACCACTTTTTTTGAAAATAATTTGAAAATATATTGTTCTATACCTTATATTATTACTGTGCGCGATTGAGGCAAAGGTTCTGCAATCACTTCTGCAAATAATACATAAGTACTTTCTGCGCATCAAGGATAGTGAGTGAACCATCGTAATCATAATCGTATTCCGGATGGTAGACTCCTTCCTTTATCATTTTTAATATGAAGGTTACATCTGTAATATCAACAGTTCCGTCCCCACTGACATCATAAACTAGTCCTATGGGCGTAAACTCATATTGTACCGTTTGGTACGAACTTACATCCGCTCCGTTAGCATCACTTAATTTAATATTCTCGAGAGAGACTAGTACACCTTCTACAGACGCACCTTCTTTTATTGGGATATGTAAAGCCAAGATCCTTCTATCCACGATTTCATCCTGACCATGTATTCGTGAAGGAGGTAATGGCGCACCTTGTACCGTATAGGCTACAAGTCTGCACATGCCATCACCTATTGGCTTGCAGGATACCGTATAATCTTTCATCAAATCCGATACTACATCTACGACAACGGCATCTCCCAAAGATTCTGCAAGTTTCAAATCTGCCTGAAGGGCAGAAATGGGCGTGTAATTATCTATAGACACCTCCAAATAAACCTCAGATTTAACAAAATCAACTTTACCGCTGACTTTCAATGCATTCGGTGCATATACATCAGCTATAATCTCAGTGGTGACAATTGAATTTGTAGGATCATTGGAGTATATATCCATATTGGTTAGCTGCCTTCCAGTTTGAAGAGGATAGTATTCCATTTTCAGCGTTTCGGTCTTTCCCTTCTGGATGGTAAGGGGTAACGGCGTTAAAACCTTATACTCTTCGGTCTGAAACAGAATTTTATTAATGACAAGCGGATCCTCTCCTACATTACCTATATCAAAGTTCCACTGGAATGGTCGGTCGACCTCAACTGATTCCAGAAGGACATTGGTTGGTGCGGAAATAATCGGGCTTTGAACTTGGATATGCCCATCCTCAGCACCAGAATATATATTGTCTAATCCTTTACTCCCGATAACAACGTTTTCCGGGACAAGAGAATAATCTCCACCCGCCCCTATCAGTTTAATCTGAAAAATCATAATATCCCTATCCCCCTCAGGAATGAGTGAACCGGAAAGGGAATAAAGCATAAGACTGACAGATCCTTCTTTTTGCGAAGAACTGGCAGCGAACCCGTCATAACAAGACGTTGCACTTCCTGCCACAAACTGTAGTTCCTGTGGCAAATTCAGTGTAAACTGAACGGCGGAGACATCCTCCATGTTGTTCATTCGAACCAAAACAGTAACAACATCTTGGGAGTGGCCTTGTCCTGTACCGATGTGTAGTTCGTTTACAGAATAGCTCTCTGCAAGCACCTCTGCATATACCGATGCCTTATCTATAGCATCAGAAAGAATCTCTACCTGCTGATTATATTTTCCTCTCTGAACCGGTTTAAAAAGAACGGGGATAGTTGCTTCGCAGTCAGGCTGAATATCCACAGGAGATGAAACAACGGAAATCTCCTTTGATTTACTGTCATCTGTTTTGATTGCAGAAATATGCAGGACATCTGTACCTGTATTACGAACAACAAGGTCTTTGGAATAGCTGCCTCGGATAATCTGGTTACCAAAGTCAATGGACTCTGTGACAACCTTTATATCCGGGAGCAAAGTTGTTATAGAACCATCCGTAACTCTGGCCAATACGGGGTTGCCTCCAGGACCAGCCAAAGTGGCAGCTGCGTGTAGAATATGTATTATGGGCTTATATCCAAGTTTGACAGAGAACGAACACAATAGTCCTTCGTTACCTTTGAGAGGTTTGAGCGTGTTTCCGAAAACAACGAGCCTGATACCATTCGGCGTATTCGAGACAGACGCAGAATGTCCGTCCGACCGACCAGGCTCTAAAACGGCCGAGCCTTCCACAAGCGTCAGACTAGCATCCCAAGGCATATCTAACTGCAAAGCCGTAATAGCATCGGTATTGGACAAGGAAACCTTAACCGTTACTTCATCTCCTGGCTTTCCAGAGACAGAAGAGAGAGAAACGACATTCTCTGCTGCAGTGGTTAGCACGAAAGCTACCACTGCAATCAAAGTGAATATAATGCGGAATCTAATCACAAGATCAGTTTCTTTCCGTTTACAATTACTACACCACGCTTAGGCATGGACTGAAGTTTACGTCCAGAAAGGTCAAAGATACCCTCTTGGTACTTTTCCGGAACTACCTTTGTTTCAGAAATACCTGTTGCATCCAATGACTCTACACGAACGTTGGCTCCCTTAGGTGTACTCAATACCACATCTTGGACAAGAACGCCCTCCGGAAGTTCCAGGATAGCTCTGTTGCCTGTACCGATTGAACGTCCGCTCATACTGTAAGCAAGGAATATCTGCGCATCTTTTGCAACCTGAGCATGCATCTGTTCAAGACCTGCAAGGTCAGAGCAAGCAGAAAGTTGGTTCTCTGCTGTTGCATTGACTCTTACCTGAACGCCGCCCAAAGCAACAGGAGTCTCAACATACAATTTTCCATCCTTCACATAATAGTATGCTGTGTAGTCATTCTCAGCAGACTCCGTCTCTGCCTCGGGCGCGGTAATCATCCTCAGTGTTGCTACTACGTCCAAGATGTTCACATCATTATCGCTGTTTACATCTGCAGCCTCAAAAATGAATGGCTGTGGATTCTCTCCTGAGAGATAAGCCACCTGCGCTAAGACATCAGCAATATCAACAGCAAAAGAGCCGTTAGCATCTCCCTTTTGAGCGGTCAAAGGAACTGCAGAGATAGTTGATGAAACACCATTCTCTATCAAGTCTGTTCCAATCTCACGTATAAAGTAGCAATACAGTTGACCGGGAACGACATCATAGTCCACATATGAAGTCTCATTGGGCTGGATCAGGTACTTATTAACCATGATGGTGTCTGAAGACTCGCCAATAGAATCAATAGTAAAGCGGTAGATGTTATAACCAAGGAGGTCATCAAAATCTTCCTCGTCAGTTTTCCACTGAAGAGAAACCTTACCGAGACCCGCAGCAGCCATCAGGCCTGTGCTCATACTTCCGGCAGCAGAAACCAGTACATTATACCTGTACTTTTCATCAGGAGAACTGAATTCAGGGTGCTGGCCTTTTGCCTTATACCCATTGATTCGGATACGGTTTGTTCCGTCGGTAGCACTCTTGGTATCTATGGTAATATAGGCACGGTATGTCCAGGGATCAAACCAGAACCCGTCTTCAGAGATACTCTTCTGTGTGTAAGGAGGACGGACACCCATCGTAATGTCAGGATGAACATCCTGATTCATGGCCCGGTTGAAGCCAACCTCCACCAGATGCCTGCCAATACCAAGGGGCGACATTTGGTCTTCATCATCTAAAGGATTCAGCCCGTCTACCGTGACATAGTCCACACAAACAGGAGCCTCTTCTACAGCATAATTCCGTTTCTGCCAAACATCTACAGTACCCCATCCGATATTATCCTCAGAATCAAGGATACCCTCGTAGGCAACTTTATCGCTTGCCGTTCCAAGATAAGCATCAGAAAGGTAGAAAATCTCAGGCTCTGTGGTATTGAATATAACAGAATAGAAGCCTGGTTTATAAGACGGATTCTCCAATGCCAACTCTTTAAAGTCGAAGTAGTTGCCGAAGCAGTTACTTGCCTCAAGAGCTCTAACGTCCGGGGACGACTGTCCAAAAAGTATTTCATTACCAATGTAATTACTCTTATAGAATCGGGCACAGCTGCCAAAGCCATCAGCCCAAGTATTTTCATGGATACTCGTCTCAATAAATGTTGCTCCACTTGATAACACTCCTGTACCAAGAACATTTGCCGTATTATAGTAGATATCACATCCTCGGAATGTTCCATCGTATGAGAAGACGGCAGGAAATCTCGTTATGACACAATTACGGAAGATACAATTGTTATAACGGTGTCCGTCAAAGGTAATTCCGGTAAGATAGTCAAACAGGACGTAATTGAAATCGCAGTAATTGGCATTGTCATTCAGGAAACCGCCAATAATACCCATATCATTATCACCCTTCGTAATAGTGATGAGACTGTCAGGGGTTCCCTCAAAAAGCATATAACCATAATTGGAGATTCCCACATTATCCTTAATCTTAATGGTAGTACCTGCCTTTACAGTTACTGTCACATCTTTAGGGATACCCCAGTTGCGCGAAACAATATACTGGATGCCTGGGTACAAGGTGATATTCTGGCGTTGAGTTCCGCCTAATTCAACTCCATTCTCCACTTTAAAGGCTATCTCTGTTGGCTCATAATCCTCTGACATCCCTTCACATTCGGCTCGAACCTGCAGGCGAACAATACGACCGTCCACAATATTATCTCGCATCTTGATACGGATAGGAGTCTGAGCACGGACCTTTCCATAGCTACTCAAAGGAAGACCCAGAGGTACACCGTTGGTAAGGAATTCACAAAGTGTGTTATCTTCGTATTGCGCAAATTCAAGATATACCTTTACATCATTGGCGTTTCCCCAATCATTACGCATGACGGGATAAACATCAATGATTTCTCCAGCATCGATACGCCCGTCACAATCGCCAAGGCTGTCCTCATATTCCACGGTAACTAAGTGTAGGTTGGGCGTGCGGGTTCCGTCCGAAGCATCCAATAGTTTATCAATATCTACCACACCTCCGTATTTATGGAAAGGACTTCCTGTGCATGATACCAAAGGACCTGTGGCATGTATAATGTCTCCAATATACAGTTCTTTGCTTAACACCTCTTTTGTTTGAAGCACGCGTGAGGCTATTCCAGCAGCCAAAGGACATGCCATAGAGGTTCCGTTGTATATGTCGTATCTTCCACCGGGAACCGTACTAAGGATACCCGTTCCAGGAACAGAAATCTCATAGTTGTACAACTTCTCTTCGTCATAAACAGATGTCACAGGCCCATTGCAGTCAAAATTAGAGAAACACGCCAGGTTGCCTCCAGCCTGACTTGCCATCACACCTAAAACAAATGTATAAGCAGCCGGAAACATAGCTCCGGCAGGTTTGCCACATAATGGACAGAAACACCCCTCTCCATTAATACAGCGTCCGCTATTACCTGCAGCAGCAACTATCAGACATCTGCTATAGGCTTTGCTTAATGCATGTTCTTCGGCTTGGGACGTAGCAGAGCTGCCAAGACTCATGCTGATAACATCTGCACCATTAGCTGTTGCATAGTCAATACCCTTGATGATAGTTGCAATGTCACCGGTTCCATTACTTTGCATGACAGTAATAGGCATAATAAGCGCTTCGGGATTGGCACCCACAACGCCAATGCCATTACCACCTGAGGCAGCAGCTATACCGGCACAGTGGGTACCGTGTCCGTTGTAGTCACCCATCCGACTTGTCTGATTGATAAAATCCCAACCGTGAATATCATCCACAAAGCCATTGCGGTCAGTGTCGTAACCGTTCTCCTCTTCTTTTTCATTGGTCCAGATATTATCCTTGAGGTCAGGATGAGTAATATCCACTCCGGTATCAATAATAGCAATAACCGGACGTTTGTTCGTTATGGTGGGCTGTGTCCATAGCCGAGCCATATTAAGAGCCTGGTATGCCCATTGCTGTGAAAACATCGGGTCTGATGAATAGTCATCCACGACATTTCCTTGTATCTGAACGATATAGTTCGGCTCCGCATACTCCACTTCATCTAACTGAGACAAAGAGTTTGCAGCATCGATAACGTTCTTTTTTGCATCGAATTCCAGACAGAAAAGCCGGCTCAGATCTCTGTCCTCTACAATTTTCCCGTTAAAATCACGGACTCTTCTCCTGGACACCTTCGCTCCCATGAGGGGCATCAACTGATCCATATCATTTGCCCCGATAGCGCTTAACACACTATCTACTGCAGAAATGCCGACAGTCAGGCGTTTGCCCATTCTTCTCTTAGTAACGGAAGTATCGTCACGGAATTTCACCAACAACTCACCGGGTTTATAGCCACACCCTGATACATCTCCGCCAAACGTAGGAAGATCCTGCGCACAGAGATATGTTGTAAAAACAGCAAATACTGTAAAAAGAATCTTTTTCATTGTATCTTTGCTATTAGGAGTTATTTCAAAACCTTCTGGCCTTTCTTTACTGTGATGCCACGATAGGTACGTGCTTCAACACGACGACCTGACAGATCGAATGCAGGTTCTGCATCTGTTTCTTTAGCAGCCATCTCAGCAATAGCAGTTACAGCCTCTTCGGTTACTATAACGTAACGTGAAGTGAACTCGCCTTCGCTGACGGAAATCTCGCATCCATCAGATAAATTCCTTGTTTCACCGCTTTCTGTATCTAACAAGAGAACCATCTTATCCATACGGGGAGCAGAGAGAACGTAGGTTCCAGACTTGTTGCAAGAAATACCCAGAACTACCTGACCATCAGAGAGAGGACGCTCGTTAATAGAATACTTGTTGCCCTCGTTATCCAAAGTGTAGATCTCAATATCCCGTTCAGCACTGAAGAACTTGGCAGCATCACAACCAGTCTCGTAATTCAGAGACTTCTTGTCATTAAAGACAATACGTGTCTTGTCGATATAAGCCTCTTCTTCTGCGGTAGGAGTAGAAATCGTCAGGTTAATAAGCATACGCTCGGGATTAACCTTAGCCCTTGCACGGCGAGCCTTTGCTCTACGAATCGTCTCCTCGGACCCGTTCTTTGTTTCACGGCCGTCAGCCTTAAACCCTACTGCTTCACCTTCTGCAGGAGTCTGAACGAAGAATGCAGTATAAGGAGCAAATGCGTAATCGTCATCACCTGGGCGGTATGCCTCATAACCGTTTCCTGTCCAAACCGTGATAGGAGCATCATAAGCCAACTGGTCTATGTTGTAGTAACTGGTATATGGGTTACCGATAAAGTTCCAACTTGCATCTGATGCATTGCTGCTGGGATATGAATCCAATTGTGTATCCTTATCACTTGCATTCCATTTAGGATTCTCAACTGTCAACTTCAGAACACCCGTATTGGTACCCTGGAAGATATAGCCACGTCCAGCTTGCAGTGTATTCTCGCCTGCCTTCAGGTTCTGCCAACCACCTTCGCGGCGTGAACGGGCTGCACCGTCGTAACGGCGCCATACATATTCGCCATCGTATTGTACGGTGGACAGATCAATGTCAAATGGGAAACTGAAGAAGTGCCACTGATTGCCAGTCACATTAATCGAGATGGTAGCGTTTGCAACGACAAGATTATTCTCCTTTTCGGGTATTACAGAACCTGCATTGCCTTCAGCATCGCTTACCAAATCAATGTTATCAACTTCCTGAACCACATCTTCATTAACAACCAGAGCGCCATTCTCATAGACAGTTGCATCCGGAGTTCCGTCAATATTACCGGTAGCATTGTCAAGTACCAGGTCATTCTTTGTGTAGAATGCATCATAGGTATCAGAGAACTCCTCCAACTTGTAGAACTGAGACCATTGTGTATTCCAATAGTACAGAGAGTAGCTGAAGGTTGGAACATGCAATGTGGCTGTCTTCCAGCAGCTGAAGGTGTTCATGTTAATATCAATGTCGTTTGCATTGGCGATGTAAACATAGACATTCTTCAGATTGTCACAACCCTGAAAAGCATAATCCTCTATATACTCTACCATGGGAGGAATACGGAGTTCCTTCAGAGAGCTACAACCACCGAATGCATTACTGGAAATGTAATTCAGGCGAGACGGGAGGGTTACGTTTTCCAGATTATAACAACCGCCGAATGTATTCCATTCAATACGACGCAATACATCAGGAAGAACAATTGACTTAAGTCCTCCACAACCATCAAAAGCACCGCCGCCAATAGCCAACAACGTACTGGGCAAGTTGATGTTCTCGATAGCTGTTCGGCAGAACGAATAATCTCCAATGCTTAACAATCCTTCCGGAAGGATAACTTCCTTAAGGTTCCAACAGTTCCCGAAGGAATTATTATCAATAGTATTAACACCTACAGGTATTTCTATTCTACGCAAATTACTACATTCCGCAAATGCATCATTACCGATATACTTCAATACCTTTGGCAATTTCACCTCACGGAGATTTCTTAACTCGCGGAACATATTATGTCCTACTCTGTCATCTTCGGTATTGCACCCCGTCCAGTATTCATGTGGGTTGGCCACAATACGGACATCACTTAAATCAAGTGAGTTCAACAGAGGCATCTTGTTGCGGATAAAGATAATATCCCAGCTATTGATAGTACCATGAACGGTAAGGGTCTTAATAAAGGAACCTGCATCGTTACCCAAGGCCAGCATCAGCCCAGAGTCACCATCACGGGCTGTAACGGAAACCTCTGCCATCAGGCTTACATTATCAGGAATAATCTGCTCGGCAAATACAGACCATTGTTCGTTCTGACGATAAGTGTCGAGAGCTGCGCTTGGAACTACTATGATGGCATCATCATTAATTATACGACTACCAACCCTATTCAACTTGGCAGGAACTTCACCGGACATGCGAACTTCACTTAATCCACAGAAAGCATTATCACCAATGCTGTCAACACGAGTTATTGTGATGACATCCAAGGCCATTGCAGAGCCGCCAAACGCTTCATTACCAATATAGTTGAACGCTGTGGGAAGATTTATCTCCTTTAGCTGAGGAGTGTTGTAGAACGTATAGCCGCCTATTGCAGAAGTGCTGGCAGGTAGCTGAACCTTCCACAGTTTCGGACAGTCACGCAAAAGGCCGTCGCTTACGCGAGCCAAGGTATTGGGCAGATAAATCTCCTCCAAAGAACGGCAACTTGAGAATGCATCATTTCCAAAGAGGTTAGTAGCATTCTGCTGCCAACCGCAACTTCGTGTATCATAACCATCACCGCCACTGACTACATTTACATTGGCAATATCCAGAATAGCTAACTTACCGGGAGTATCACTCCATCCGTCCACACCGGCCATTTGACGAAGATAGCGAACGTCATCGCTATTAATCTGACCATAAAGTTTCAGGGTAGTAATCTCATACTTCTTCGTCTCGGGTATCAACTCAGACAACTTACCAGCCTCTACGAAGTAAGCATCCTTATCGTTGCTTAAGTCCATAACCTTCACAAAGCACTTTGCACTATATGCTTTTCCGTTAATAGTAGTAGAAGCCACGATGTTTGTTTCGCCCATACCGGCAACGGTTACCTTTCCGTCGGAACTTACATTAGCTACGCCGGTATTCTCTGAAGTCCAGGTAATCACAGGATTACTCTCCAAGCCATTCATAGAAACGATGGTAGCCGACAGTTTTGCATCAGTATCACCCTTGGCCAAACGTACAAGAGTAATTTGACTGCTACTGAGCTTCACCACAGGTTCATTGCCGACACCAATAATGTTTATGAAGTGATTACCCCAAACAGAATTCCTGTAATCTTCTACGGATGTTTCAGGAACAACAACGGTTACCACATTGGTATTACAGTTGTATGTATCGAACCAGTTACCATCAACCGTGGGAGGAACTACACATGGAATGATAATGGTTCTCAGACTTTCATTATCATAGAACAGGTAGTGACCAACCTTTTCCGTTGTCTTATCCAATATCAATGTCTCCAAACTATGGTGATGAGCAACAGACCACCCGTCGTTGTTATTAGCATAACCTTCTGGCAGACGAAGCGTCACAACGCCAGGGGCAATGTATCGAATCTGTGGAGTATCATAGTTTGTGTAATACAATACACCATCCTCGAAAGAGAGTGTCTTATGAGCTGGATCTATAATGAAACGCTCAAATGTTCCCGGCAAATCAATATCTGTCCAATCAAGCAAACGACGAGGAATAAACAATTCCTTAATCATTGTGCTTCTAAAAGCGCTACCACTTAAATTTGTAAGCATGGATTCTTCAGGGATCTCAATTTCCAGGATTGGGCTTTCAGCAAATGCGTCCCATTCAATAGTATTAACAGTTGAAGGAATTCTTATACACGTAAGTTTTGTGCTACGGAAGCATCCACTGGCTATACGATGTAAGCCTTCTGGCAATTGTATTTTAGACAGACCACTCTCAGAAAAAACATCCCACTCAATAAAATCAAGATTCGTACATTTTGACAAATCTATTTGAGTCAATTCCTTACATTTAGCAAAAGCGCCAAAATTTATATTAGTTATCATATTAGACATGACAACTTCCTGCAGGTTACGGCATTCCCTAAATGAACTATTTTGAATGCAACACAAATTCTCAGGCAGGACAATTCTCTTAAGCTGAGAACAACCCTCAAAGGCACACTCACCCAAATTATCCCATTCTGTAACGCGCCACCATCCGTCTTTAAACAGGTATCCGCCACCTTCAACAATACGAGCCTTACGCAAATCCAGGTTCTCTAAGAGACCTTCACCCGTCATTACGCCTAAGGTATCTCTACCGGCCATATAACGGAGGGTCCGTAAGTCGAAGCCATTCAGCTCACCCATTACAACCAATGACTTTTGATTCGCAATTTCCTCAGGGGTAAGCAAATCTGCCAAAGTTCCAGCCTGTGCAACATGGATAATCTTGTTGTCACCGTCCGATGCAAATGCACTCACATTACATGTTGCTGTTATCGTGACATTGTCAATAGTGCAGGTAGCGGTTATTACGGCATCACCGGAACCGGCAACTTCTACAAGACCGTTCTGAACCGTTGCTACTGCTGTATTGCTGGATGTCCATGAAACATTTGCATTCAAAAGTCCCTGATTAGAGATTACGATTGCCTTTAATTGCTTCTGACGCATTTCTGTCGTCTTAACGTCATATAGAACAATATCAGATGCATCCAGAATGATTCTGGGCTGATTACCTACCTCATATATGGTACTTATCTGATTCCAAGGAGCAACATTGGCATAAACGTCTTTCTTTCCTTCTGGAACAAGCAAGGTAATAAGAGAGGCATCGTTGAAAGCTCCGTTATAGGCGGGAGCTTCTGCAGCATATGAGATAACAACAGCCAGCTTAGTACACTTCTGCAAATCGGCAGATATGTTCTTAATACCGGCAGGAATAGATAATGAGGTGGTCTCCTCAGGAACGAATGCCAACTCAGTACCACCGGCACCTATTACGACTCCATTATCAGTTTTCTGATAAATCTTGCTGTTAACCTTGCATTGTGCAGAAATAGTTTTTCCGTCAACTACAGTTGTTGCAGTAATGTCGGCTGTGCCTCCAACGGTTCCTATATTTACAACACCATTGGCCGTTACGGTTGCGATATTCTGATTATTGGATGTCCAAGTTACGGCAGCCTCGCTAAATCCAGCCAAAGAAAGTGTAGTGGCAGTCAGCTGACAAGAAGCCTGTCCCATTTCCTCCACATTAGCCAGTTCAACCTCTGTGGCACTTAGCGTCATGACAGGTTCATTTGAAACACCGATAATCTTCGGGAAGCTGTTCCATGAACTTTGCCTGTAAGCATCTACGCTTTCACTGGGAACAAATAGAATCTTATTCCATACATCATTGAAACTACCCCATCCATAATCTTCTATAGGAGGTGTTGTAGCCTGACAGAACACATTGACCAGATTCTGGCAACCACAAAACATTTCCGGATTTACTCTTGTAATAGAAGCCGGCAAAATAAGCGTGGTAATCTTTCTGCGGTCACGAATTTGATTACCAAATTCCGTTACGAAATCCGGAATTTGCAAAATGCCGCTATAGGAGCATGGCACATAAAGCATCTCAGGATCTTCACCGACATATTCGCTATACAAAACACCATTTTCGAAATGCAGGCGTTTGTGAGAAGGATCTATCACAAAGGTCTCAAATGTCTCAGGCATATCTATATCTCTATACTCCAATAATGTCTTGGGGATATAGAGAGATTTTATCCGGGTATTGGCGAAAGCACTTCCACTAAGGGATTGCAGACTTGATGACTCAGAAATAGTCACATTCTTCAAAGAATCTGTGCTGAATGCCCTGTCACCGATTCTTACCACATTGTCTGGAATAACAATATTTGACAACTTTGTCTGTTCAAAAGCATAGTATTCAATCTCCTGAAGCTTTTCCGGTAAAGTAATCTGAGAAATAGAAGTAGCCCTGAATGCATTGTTTTCAATCTTCATGAGGTTTTTGCAGGAAGAAAGATCTACTGTTTCAAGTGCACTACAATCTATAAAGCAAGAATAACCGATTCTCTCCAGAGAGGACGGGAAATTAATAGTCTTCAGTTTTGAGCAACCAGAGAAAACATAACCACATAATTCTCTTAATGAATTGGGCAATACCACCTCTTCCAGATTCTTACATTGATCAAATGCACAGTCATCAATATGGGTCACATCTGCTGGCAGTACCACATGTTTCAGAGAATTACATTTCTCGAACATATAATTGCCAATACGGTTATAGGAAGACCATATAGTCCAGCCATTACCCTTATCGTAATAGCAATTACCACCATCAACAATGTTGGCCGAACTCATATCCAGATATTCCAAAGAACCTGGAGTAAGAGCGCCATACTCGTTACGGCCTGCCATATAACGAAGGATACGGATATCGTCGCCATTTATGGTACCCATAACATAGAGTCGCTTGGTGGTCTTTCTGTCAGACTCTGCAATCTGACTGCCAAGTGTACCAGGCACCTCTACATTAACCATAAGGGTCCCTTCTTCGACATTTACATTCAGGTCTTTAACAGTAACCTTACAGGTAGCGGAATAATCCACTCCACCCAGATTAACCACGAGTGTAATTGTAGCCTCTCCTTCAGCAATGGCAGTTACCAGTCCGTTGGCATCAACGGTAGCCACGCCAGTGTTATTGCTACTCCATGTTACAGGTCCTTCGTAAACACCGTCCTGATTAATTATAGTTGAAGAAAGTTGAATAGTCTGCTGCCTGTGATTTGCATCCAAAACCAGATTAACCTCGGTCTTATTCAAGGTGATATCAGGCTCCTGACTTAATGGTTTTATGTCTGCAAATACATTCCAGCCTTTGGACTTATAATTATCAATGGCGGATTCGGGTACATACAATGTAATGCTTTCCCTGTTAATCTCATTAAAACTCTCATCATCCAAAAGAGGAGCCTTGGTGTTTGTCGATATAATAGTCCTTAAGTCCCATGAACCGACAAACGCACGGTTCTCAATATAGGAAACAGACTTAGGCAGAACGATAGTCTTCACACCATTCAGATCATGGAACATTTCATAAGATATACCCTTTATGAATTCCGGTATACAAATGAGAGCAGGTAAGTTTTTGGTCTTAAAAATAACATTCTGGTCAAGTTTACCATAAATAAGACCATCGATATTCACAATATAAGTATTCTCAGGATTTATAGTAAAATCTTTCATTGTGTCCCTATTGAAATTGGGATTTATCATACTCTTCAAGGTCTTTGGGACATAGAAAGAAGTAAGCGGGCAATTCCTGAATGCTTCGCTGTCAATGGTAACAAGTTTTGAATCCTCAGGTATTATAAAAGAGGACAATTTGTTACAATCACTGAAGCAATAAGGCGGAATTTCTTTTAAAGAGCTATTCTCCTCAATAATCACCTCCTGTAATTTACCACAACCATAAAAAGCTTGATTCTCCAAAGATACTAACGATGCAGGAATTGTAAAACTCGTTAGGCCTGTATACATAAAAGCATTACTTTTTATATTGGCCAAATGTGAATCTCCCGCAAAAACAACCTCACTAAGTCTGGAGGCAGACTCAAATACACCATACTCTATACTTGTTAAGGTTGAGGGTAAAGTAATGCTTGACAAAGAGACACAACTTCTGAACGCATAACTGTCAATAGTCTTATACCCCTCAGGTATTACGACTTCAGAAAGATATTTACAATCGCTGAATGCCTCATTAGCAACTTTACTTTGTGAAATAGGAAGTATTATCTTGGAAAGTGAATTGCAATAACTGAACATACGGTACGGCATTTCATTATAGACATTGGAAGTATTTTCCTTACTATACTTGAAACTACTTCCTTCTCCATTAAATGTAACACCGGTCATATCCAGTACGCTTAGCTGTCCGTCAGAGATATTTCCGTTCTGATCACGACCAGCCATGTAACGCAGAGTGGCAACATCGTCAGCATTTAGAGCACCTATTACAACAAGGTCGGTAATCGTATTTAAATCCTGAGTGGTAAACTGGTCCTTCAGGGTTCCCGGTTGGTCCACGATAGCCACACGCTTTCCTGCTTCAAACTCAACCACATTCACATCAAAGGTAGAGCTATAAACTGCTCCGTCAAGTGTGGCCGATGCTGTAATAGTAGCCTTTCCGCCACTTACGGCACAAACCTTGCCGTTCACAATCTGGGCTATCTCTGGATTACTGGAAACAAGTGTATAGGAATCCTGGTTGATACCCTTGGAAGAGTAGGTAAAAACAGAAGGAGTACACTGGTTGTACTTATCATTGTCAATAGCATAAATAGTTACCGGCAATTGGGATACTGATATAGTCGGATCAAAATCTCCAACTAAGTTTAAGGCATTTACGCCATTATGATCAGCCGTTAATCGTATATCTGCATACTGATCCCCACCACCAGAATCAGAAACGTAAAATGCAATAACATTCAATCCTTTCCGGAAGTAACTTGTTGATATCCATTGCGCATTAGGACTTCCCACGTTAGGATTATCGTAAACCAGATTTCCGTTAACGTACACCTGAGCTCCGTCGTCATGGAATATCTCCATATAGACATCACCGATCTCAGAGGGCTCTACACTCAGGTTCATCTTCATACGGAACCAATAGGTTTCGTGTTCGGTGAAACTGGCAAGGGGACCTTGTGTCACTCCCCATCCGGAATCATCAAAATCCTCCGCAAACCAATTGTCAGCGGGAGGAGCAGAAAGGTTAGGACAATGGTAGGATTTTGCCAACCACATGTTGTCTTCAAATACACCTGCCATGGTATTAACCAGGCTAAGTGCCATACACAGAGTAAAAAGGGCAATTCTTTTCATGTTATGTAGTTTTATTAGTTTCTCTTTACTTTATCTTCTCCATTATCAATATAATGTCTGTAATATCCACCATTCCGTCTCCATTCAAGTCACAGACTTTCATAAGGTCTTCCGATGGTTTGTTTCCTGAGAGGAAGAGACCTAAAACATTTTCCACGTCGGATTCATCAACAACACCATCATAGTTGGCATCGCCTAAGATGAAAGAACTGACATCATCCTGATTTCCGTGAGGATCATCAGGGTTATCAGGCGAATAGACCAGACGGGCTGTCAGCACCATATCTTTGTCAGGCATGGTATACATAAAATAGCTCTTATCAGAAACAAGATTATCGTTCTGATCATACCAGCCAGTAAACTTATATCCTTGGTTGCAATAAACATCAATATCAAAGTTAGAACCAACCTCAAAACGGTCATCGCTCATTCTGTTGAAAGATGCGACTCCAACTGGGCTTGTCAACAATCGCAACCGACGATAGTAATGAATGTCAGGCTCGGACGGGTTCTCAGGAGAGAAAGCATAATGAGCAACCAGTTCTACGGATTTGGCCGGCATGGTAAAAACAAAACCATAATCCTTATTACCGATTTTGACACCATTCATTGTCCAGTGAGTAAGCGTGTAACCGCCATAGTTGGGAGATGAGTTCACCCATATCTCTTCCCCTTGTTCGTATTTACCATCACCGGAATTCCAGGCAATATCTTCGGGATTGCTTTTTACAACCAACTTATATTTGTATCTGACGTTGGGTTCTGGCGGATTATCAGGATTAATCTGTCCATAAGATTTACATGGACAGAGTAAAAGGATTAATGCCCCTATAATATATAATAATGTAATACGCATTGTCTTGATGGTTTTCGGTTATTACTTCAACTTCATCTTTTTTCCATTGATAATGTATATGCCTGGTTTTGTTATCCTAGAGACCTTCTTGCCTGACAGGGTATAAACATTAACATCACCGCTACTGATTTCACCGTTTACTTGTGCTATGCTATCAATTGAACGCTGCTCCTGAATAGAGACTACCAATTGGTCTATAATCGAGTCAACAATGGCTTTATTCTCAGCCAAAGTCTTGTTCTCATCATAAGTAAGTGCAGCTAAGGCAGCCTGAGCATTAGCAATCAACTGCTGAACATCATTGCCGTCACCTTCAGCCATTAATTCGTTTGTCGTAGCACTTCGACTGGTCTTGTATTGTTCAAAATCAACCTTGTCTGCAGCAAGTTTACGCTGTTTCTCTATATCAGCGGTCAACTTAGCCAGGATTGCATCAATACGTGCTTTATTCTCTTCCAGGGTCAGGTTTTCATCGAATGGGAGAGCTGCAATGGCAGCCAAGGCTTCATTTATTAGCTGCTGTACATCATCACCGTCTCCTTCTTGTATCAGGTCTTCGGCAACATCGCTATAGTCTGATTTAGAATCATCGAAATCAGATTTCTCTTTTTCCAACTGTTCTGCTTTACGTTGAACCTCCACATCCGCCGTCAACTTATCCATGATGGCATCTACCCTAGCCTTATTGTCCGCCAAGGTCTTGCTCTCATCATAGGTAAGAGCAGCGATAGCTGTCTGGGCATCACTTACCAACTTCTGGACAGCCTCGCTGTCACCCTCCAACAACATATCATGAGCTGCATTACTTCTACTGGTCTTATATAAGCCAAAGGCGGCTTTATCTGCGGCCAACTGGTCATCTGAACGCTGAGCAGCAACATCAACAACCAATTTCTCCATGATGGCATCAATGGCAGCACTGTTGCTTGTCTTATAAGCCTCAAAGTTAGCCTTGTCAGCAGCACGCTGGGCAGCAATATCCGTTGTCAGTTTCTCTATGATGGCATCTACGCGAGCCTTATTGTCTGCCAGAGACTTGCTCTCATCGTATCTGAGCGCAGCTATAGCTGACTGAGCATTAGCAATCAACTGTTGAACGGCACTGCCGTCACCTGAAGAAATCATTTTGCCGACAGTTGTACTGAGGTCGGACTTATAGTGTTCAAAAGCAGCTTTGTCAGCAGCGAGCTGGTCTGCCTTCCGTTGAGCTTCCACATCCGATGCCAGCTTCTCCATAATAGCATCTACGCGGGCTTTATTGTCTGCCAAAGTCTTGCTTTCATCATAGGTAAGAGCAGTGATAGCAGCCTGGGCATCATTTATCAACTTACGGACAGCCTCGCTGTCACCCTCTACCGACATGTTTTTGGCTGTGGCGCTGTTGTTTGATTTATAGGCATCAAAGTCAGCCTTCTCTGCAGCACGCTGGGACGCAACATCCGACGTCAGTTTCTCTATGATGGCATCAACACGCGCCTTATTGCCTGCCAAAGTCTTGCTTTCATCATAGGTAAGAGCAGCGATAGCTGTCTGGGCGTCATTTATCAACTTACGGACTGCTTCTCCATCACCCTCTAACGACATATTTTTGGCTGCGGCG